>VXNE01000030.1:6448-9015 GCA_009840715.1 Gammaproteobacteria bacterium | reverse complement strand
ACGATGCCCGGTCCCCCGGTTCGATCTCGAAGGACTCGCGACGCCACTCGGCCCCGAAGGCGATGTGCAGCGGCGAGGCGAGCGGGGCGAGACCGCGTTCGTACGCGAAGTCGAGCTGGACGCTCCGCTCCTCCTGCGCGTAGGCGCCGGGGTCGAACCGGAAGTCCGCGGGGTTGTGGGGACCGAGGGCGGCGTTGACGGTGTTCCGGATGAAGAAGTCGACGTCGTTGACGCCCGCGCCGGCGCTGAGTTCCCAGTCGAACGCGGCGACGACGCCCCGCAGGCCGGCGACGACGGACCAGTCGCGGGTGTCGCCGCCGAACCTGGGCGTGAAGCCGCCCGGAAACAGTTCGTTCGTCACGAAGCACTGCGGGTGGGCTGACCGGAACGCCGCCGTGTCGAAGGCGCCGTGCACGACGAAACGGTCCGCCGGCAGGTCGCCCGGGCAGTTCGCGCTCCGATCCGGGGTGAGATCGCCCACGAGCCGGTACGGTCCGTTGGTGTACACGCCCTGCCGGTCGTGGGGATTGCGGTAGTAGAAGCCGCCGTCGGTGTGCTTGCTGGCGAAGTTGCCGAAAGCGAAGGCTTCGACGCGGTCTCCCAGCGGCACGGCGGCGTTCACGAACGTCTTCAGGTCGTCCTCGACGATGGGGCTGCCCCAGACCTGGGCGGGGACCGGCACGCGGGCGTTGCCGGCCGCGATCAGCGCCGCCGCGTCGTCGCGCTGAACGCTGCGGCTGGTGTCGTCGGCGTCGCCGTATTCGACGCTCAGGTTTACGAAACCGTCGCCGAGGGGGAACCCCGCATTGGCCGCGACGGACCGCCGGGCGCCGTCGCCCTCGGCGGTCACTCCGGCACGCAGTTCCACGCTGCCGCCGTCCCGGTCGTCCTTCAGCACGAAGTTGATGACGCCGGCGATGGCATCGGAGCCGTACTGCGCGGCCGCTCCGTCGCGCAGGACCTCGACGCGCTCGAGGGCGATCGCCGGTATCACGGACAGGTCCGGGCCCTGCGCGCCCTCCGACGCCTTGGGCACCAGCCACGCGATGACCGCGCCGCGATGCCGCCGCTTGCCGTTGACGAGCACCAGCGTGTGGTCGGCGGCAAGATTGCGCAAGTTCGGCGGGCGGACGATGGTCGCGCCGTCGGCGATCGGCTGTGCGTTGACGCTGAAGGACGGAACGACCGTGCGCAGCGCGTCGAGCAGGTCCGTGTTGCCCTGGTCCCGCAGTGCCGACTCGTCGATGACGTACACTGGCGCGGGCGTGTCGACGTTGGTCCGGTCGCCGCGTCGGACGCCGATGACGACCACTTCCTCGAGGACACGCCCAACGTGAGGCTGCGCCCGGTCTTCTTCCGCGTCGGCGTCGGCGAACGGCATCGCCAGGCACATCGCCGCGGCGAGCCAGAGCCATGGGTGTCGTTGTCGCACGCGTGCGTGGCCAAGGAGTCCAGCTAAGGGGGGGTTCCTTGCGGCACCGCTCGTGGCTTCGATGCTGGATCGCCGCGCGCGGGCAACGCCGCAACGATACACCGGCCACGGGGCGGTTGGCCATTGACGACGGGGGTACGTTATGTCGGAAGCATTGGAACGCCGGTTGACGGCGCTGGAAGCGGAGGTCCGGGAGCTACGGGACCGGGAGGCGATCCGTGAGGTCATCCATCGCTACTGCCAGGCGGTGGATCGCTGCGACCTTCAGATGCTGAAGTCCTGCTACCACGCCGACGGTTACGACGACCACGGGTTCTTCGCGGGCAATGCCCATGACTTCGCGGACTACGTGATCCCGTGCCTGGCGCGCATCGAATCGAGCATGCACTCCATCACCAACACCCGCTTCCGCTTCGACGGCGACCGCTGCGCCTGCACCTCGCAATGGCACGTCGTTCACCGCCTGCGGCACGACCAGGGCTTCACCGACTTCTGGCACCAGGGCCGCTATCTCGACGTGTGGGAGAAGCGTGACGGCGAATGGAAGATCCTCCATCGCGTCATCGCCGGCGACCTCGACCGCTGGATCGAGGCGATCGACTTCCGCGCGGGCCTGACGGACAGCCCGAACCGGTCGCTCATGGGCTGCCGCGGCGCGGAGGATCCCGGCAATCTCTGGTTCGACCTGCTGCGGCATCGCCCGGAGCGGCCCCCAATGGACGACCTCTGGGCGGGATTCCGGGCGCTGAGCGAGGCCACCCGCTAGCGCGAACCTGGATTTTCGGCCGCAGACGGCCGGGCCGCGTAGCGGGCTCGGTGCGACCCGTGCCGGCCGGAAGATGCACCTCAACCGAACATCGCCCCATTCAAAGGCCGGCCGCTCTGCGGGCGGTCTGCCCGCCCGGCGGCAGCCGGGTTCGCGGCCACGTCGACACACGCTGGGGCGGCGTTTGAAATGGGCGATGTTCCATCGGGGCGACAGGACGCCTGCCGTGTGATCCCGTTGCCCGAGTCCAGGCCAGTGCTCAGCGCGCCGCGCGCCCCCCCCCAAAGGGGGGGGGCGCCCCCCGCGGGGGGGGCGCGGGGCCCGCCCCGGGGGGGTCGCGAGGCGGACCGGGCGGGGGGACGCCCGCGG
>VXNE01000030.1:0-6438 GCA_009840715.1 Gammaproteobacteria bacterium | reverse complement strand
TCCGGGGGCCCCTGCCCGCGGGCCGGGTGCCCCGGTCCCCCGAGCCCCGCCCAGTCCCCCGCCCCCCCCCCCCCCCCGTCGTCGAGGGCGGCGCGCACCGGGCGTCGTCGGCCGGGCCCGAACCGGGCGGTTTCGCCAAGACTCACGGGCTGGCGGCCCACCGGTAGCCGTCCACAAGAGCTGGGCGGGACCAGGTCCCCCGTTTCGTCCGGAGCACCCTGGCTTCGGTCGCGGCCATCCCCTTCCCAATAGAACATCGCCCCATTCAAAGCCCGCGGGTTTGCCGGTCATCCGCGCGCCGCGAGGTTGCTTGAGGAGGGCCGGGGTTAACGGCAGGGCGCCGTCAGCCGAGATGGCTCGGTCAGGTTGGCGGTTGTGGGGCTTGCCCTCAGGGCACCGGATCCGACCCGGCCGCCGGGTCGCTCAGCTGGCGCTGGAGCGTCTCGTAGTCCACGTAGTCGAGATGGTGCACGACCTTGCCGTCCACGACGGTCAGGATCGTGACCCCGGGCACGTCGAAGCCGCGCGGGCCGCCCTCCGTGCCCAGCGCCTCGCCGTCGAGGCGACCCCGGTAGCGGACGAGCAGCGTCACGTGGCGGCCCGAGGCAAACCCGTCCTCGACGAGCGCTTCCGCGTCTCCGTCGGGGCGGTTGGCCTGCATGTAGTCGAGGAAGGTTTCGAGATCGTCGGCTCGGGTGATCACCGTCTCGTGGCCTTCGGCGGTCGGGTCGGAGAATCGGAAAGCCGGCCCCGTCAACGCGCGGACACGGTCCCACTGGCCGGCGTGCAGCGCCTCGAAGTAGCTCCGTGCGATCTCGAGACGATGCTCTGCTGCCGACGCGGTCGCGGTCATGCCGAGCATCCACGCCGCGGCGAGCAGCGCTCGGCAAAGGGAGGGCCGAGCGGACTTGTACACGTCACTCGACAGCGAGACCGCCGAACTGGCGGTCGATGGTCTCGTAGTCGATGTAGTCGACGTGCGCCGTGACCTTCCCGTCGGTCACCGTCAGGATCGCGACGCCGTAGGCATCGAAAGACCGCCCCGCACCGGGCGTGTCGCCGCGCAACCGGCCCCGGTAGTGGACGATGAGCGTGACGAGGGATCCGGAGGCGAAGGCACGTTCGATGACCGCTTCCGCCTCGACCGCCTCGCGACCGGCCTGCATGTAGCCGACGAGCGTCTCGATATCGGATGCGCTGGTGAGGACGGTCTCGCGCCCTGCCGCGGTGGGATCCGAGAAGTCGAACCCGGGTCCGGCCAGTGCGCGGACGCGGTCCCAGTCTCCGCCGCTCAGCGCCTCGAAGTAGCTGCGTCCGACGTCGAGGTTGTCGTGGTGCGGCTCGCTCGCTCCACCGCTCATGGCTAAGAGGAAGCAGGCGCCGCACACCGCGAGGGCGAGCGTCCTTCGGACAGCGACGCGCTTCCCATGGTCCACGGCAGTGGGAGCAGGCATGCAGCGAGCGTAGCATGGGTTCACATGCGCCGATGCGTCTCTGCCGCGAGAGCCCCGAACACGATCGCGATGGCCACGAGCGCGACCGCCGAGATCAGGAGCGGCGCATCGAGACCGTGCAGGTCGCCGAGCCAGCCGAGCAGAATCGGTCCAACCACGTAGCCGGTATCGCTCACCATGCGGTACGAACTCATGGCTGCCGCGTTCGCACCCGGGGGCGCGGAGTCGGCGGCGTAGGCGGCGGGCGCCGCTCCGCTCGCGGCGACCGCACCGCCCCACACCGTGCAGGCCACGAGGAACCAGGCGTAGTCCGGCGCGATGCTGAAGGCGAGCATGGAGATGCCCGTGAATATCGTGGCCGGCACGATGATGGCCTTGCGCCCGTACCGGTCCGCGATGGCGCCGCCCGGGTAGGTGACGAGGAGCCCGACGATGCTGCCAAGGGCGAACCCGAGCCCGATGCGGGTGGCCGAAAGCCCTAGCCGGTCCTGGGCGAGCACGGGCACGATGCTGAACAGGGCGCCCGTGCGGGCCACGGCGCCGATCAGGCTGATCAGGCACGCGAGCACGAAGCCGGTGTTGGCGGCGAGCGTGCGCAACTGCTCGGACAAGGAGCCCATGACGCCGGATCCGCCGCCCGTGCGCAGGCCCATCGCGCGGGTCTCCGCGACGCCGAACCAGGCGACGGCGGTGACGACGGCGCTCGCGATGCCATAGACGACGAAGGGCGCCGGGAGGCCGAACCGCTCCGCGAGGTAGCCGCCGGGAAAGGGCCCGATGCCGACGGCAAAGAGAAACACGCCCTGGTAGATGGCCATCGTGCGCCCGCGGGTCGCGGTCCGCGTGATGTCGGCCAGGACGATCATGCCGGCGGTCAGGACGATGCCGGCGCCAGCGCCGGCCACGAACCGCGCGAGCACCAGTTCGGGGTAGCTCGCGGCCGCCGCGGACCACAGGTTCCCGAGCGCGGATATGGCGCCGCCGGTCGCGAGCGCCGTGCGCCGGCCGAAGCGGTCCGCGACCCGGCCCGTCGGTACGCTGCACAGCATGCGCGCAAGGCCATAGACCGCGACCGTCGCGCCGATCGCGGCCTGGGACACGCCGAACGACTGCGCGTACAGCGGCAGTACCGGGATCACGGCGCCGAAGCCGAGCTGGTTCACGGCGATGAGGACACACATCCAGACCAGGACCTGGCGTGTACCGGGGTCGGTGTCCCGGGTCATGAGGCCCCGTCGAACCGCGTTTGACATCGTGGTAGCGGAGGCGCACGGTCGGGTGTTTCACCGGACCGGAGCGGCGCCCTCATGAGCGAAGCGGATCTCGAGCGGATGATGCAGGACACCGCCACACCATACTCGATGGCCAGCGAGGCGCCGCTCTCCTTCCGGGCGGAAGGCTATGACTACGACCACGAGGTCCTGGTGACGCTGCCGCCGTCGCACTCGGTGGCGCCGGACCGATCCTATCCCGCGGTCTGGGCCATGGACGGCACCATCGCGCATCGGCTGGTCGCCGGCATCGTCGACATGTACACCCTGGGGCAGCGGCTGCCGGAGATGATCGTCGTGAGCGTCGGGCACCCGAGCGCGGAGGGCATGGCGGGTTTCGCGAAGCGGGAGTTCGACCTCCACCCCGCGGGGTCCATCTTCGGCGACGACCCGCTCGCGAAGAGCATCCTGACCGAGGGCGCCGCCGCCGGCTTCGAGGAGATGTCCGCGGGCTTCAAGGGCGACCGGTTCCTCGACTTCCTCATCGACCAGCTTCGCCCGGAGCTGACGGAGCGGTATCGCATGAACGGCGATCACGCGCTGATGGGGCATTCATCGGGGGGCTATTTCACGGGGTACGCGCTGTTCGCCCGGGTGGGCGGCTTCCGTCGCTACCTCATCGGCAGCGGCACGCACCCGCAGACCCTGGACCTCGAGGCCGCATACGCCGAGTCGCACGACGACCTGCCGGCAAGGGTGTTCGTCGGGTGCGGGGCCGACGAGGTGAACAACCTCGAGATGGCGGCGTCGCGCCTGGTCAGCCGTTCGGTCTTTCTCGCGGAGAACCTGAGGATGCGGCGGTACCCGTCGCTGGCCCTGAAGACCCAGCTCTACGCGGACCGCGATCATTTCACGGTCATTCCGCCGATGTTCGCGGACGGCCTGGAGTTCCTCTACGCGGACGAGGCGGAGAAGCTGACGCCGCTCCTCGCCTGATGCGCATGCGCCGGCAGACGCGGGCCGCCTGACCTGAGCGCCGCCCGCCCCCACGGCATGTTCGCGCCCCTCGCGGTGCGCGACTTCCGCCTGCTGTTCCTGGGCCTCCTGCTCGGGCAGGCGCTCACCCCGTTCCAGTTCGTGGCCCAGATCATCTGGGTGCAACTGAGCGCACCGGAGGACCTGCGCATCGTCCTCGTCGGCCTGATCGCGGCGGTGCGCGGCGCCGGCATGCTGCTCTTCGGCCTCTACGGCGGCGCGCTCGCGGACCGCTTCGACCGGCGCAAGCTGCTCATCGCCACGCAGGCCGGAGCGCTCGTCCTGAACGTCGCCATCGGGGTCGTGATGGTGTTCGGCAGCCCCGAGGGGGCGACGCTGCTCCTCTTCTACGCGCTGACCTTCGGCGCCTCGGCGCTCATGTCCATCGACCTGCCGACGCGGCAGGCGATCGTCCCCGACATCGTGGGACGGCAGCTCACCACTGCGGGCATCGCACTCAACGCCGGCGGCGGACAGATCGCCCTGCCGGTCGCGCTCGTGGGGACGGGTTTCGTCATCGACGCGTTCGGGGCGGGCGTCGGGTATCTCGTGGGATCCGCGGCCCATGTAGCGCAACTGGCGGCGCTCGCGTTCATGCGCATCCGCACCGGGCGCGGGGCGTCTCTCGGGCTGGCTCCGGCCGCCGCGCTCCGCGACATCCGCGCCGGTCTCGTCTACACCCGCGGGGAGCCGGTCATCCTGTGGGTCGTCGTGCTCCTTGTCGCGATGATGGGCTTCGGTTTCCCGGCGGTCGCGAACCTGGGGCCGACGTGGATCACCACGGTGGTCGGGGTACCCGTCCGGCACTTCGGGCTCGTGGCGGCGACCTGGGGCATCGGCGCGTTGCTCGCGTCGATGGCCCTGGCCCGGTTTTCCCGCTACGAACGCAAGGGACGGATCGTGGCGATCTCCGCGGTGGTGTTCGGGCTGTCGTTCCTGGTGTTCGGCGGCGGCCACACCGTCGCGAACGCCGTGATCGGCAACTTCGGCCTCGGCGTATCGATGGCGAGCGCGCAGATCGCCGGGACCGCGCTGATCCAGCTCATCGCGCCGGCGGACTTCCGCGGACGCGTGATGAGCCTGCTCAACCTCAGCATGGGCGTCGCGCAACTGGTCACGCTGCCGCTCGCGGCGCTCGGGCAGTGGATCAGCCTGGAGGTGCTCTTTCCGGTGCTGGCGCTGTTGTTGCTTGCGGTGACGGGCGCCGTGCTTGCGACGCGCAGGGCCTTGTGGCGCGTCCGCGTGTGAGGAGGATCACGGCGTCCCGCAGGAGTCCCCTTCGTAGAGCCCGATGTCGTCGATCCAGACGTCGAGCGCGCTCTGGGCGAAGTCGAAGGCCACGCGCGCCTTGAGGTCGGTCTCGGTCACCGTGAACGTGTGGCTGAAGGACTGCCATGAGAGCGTGAGATCCGCCCGGTGCTGGCCGCCGCTCAGGTTGCGCCAGTCGTCGAGGTTCGTGTCCAGGTAGGCCGTCATGAACCGCGCTCCCTGTCCCCGGGCGCGGTAACAGAGCGTGTATTCCTGGCCCGCGGTCACGAGGACGGCGTGACTGAGCTGCACGCGCCAGGGATCGTCGTGGGCGTTGTCGACCTGCGCCCGGACCGTGCCGGCCTGTTCGTCGACGGACCCGACCAGGTCGACCTTGTTCCAGTTGTTGCCGAACTGCCCGGCGGTGAAGGCGCCGCCGCTCATGATGAGGTTGCCGGCGCGCGCCGGTGGGTCCGACTGCTCGGAGAAGAACATCAGGTCGTTGCTGAACAGGCCGTGCGGGTTCTGGATCTGCAGGAAGTGCAGGCCGCCGGGCTCGGGGTCGTCCGTGAACTCGACGATCACGATCTCGTCGTCGCAGTCCGGCAGCGCGCCCATCTCGCACCGGACGCTCCCCGCGGCCTTGCGTCCGTCCACGAACACCGACGCGTCCTGCTGCACGTGGCGCGCGCTGATGCGCAGGCTCGACGTGTCGGTGAGGAACGGGATGTCCACGTTGCGCGTCTGCGCCTCGATGGCCGACGCCTGCCACAGGGCCGGCTGGCGGAAATCGACGTCGACGCCTGCCCCGGCGCGGCCGGTGAGCGTCACGACCATCTCGTTGTTGCCGGCCCGCGTCCGGAGCTTGTGGCTCCCCCACACGCCGCGGCCCTCGATCGCCTCGTAGCGGCCGTTGCGGTACTCCATGGCGACCGGCTTGACCGTGCTCGGGGCGTCCGCGGAGGCCCCTTCGGGGCGCAGGACCGCGCCTTCCCCCCGCAGCACGATGCCGCCGTCGGACGCGGCCTGTTCGAGCACGTTCATCATCCTGACGGTCGAGCGGTCCCTCGCGGTGTCCGCGTTCAGGGTCAACTGCCGGGCGAAGGCGCCGTGGAAGCCGGTGCCGCCCTGCCGGACCATCTGCCAGATGTCCGACGACGCCCCGGCGAGAATCCACATGTCGCGCTCGGGGAACGTGTCGTCCATGCGCACGATCGTCATCAGGTCGACGATGTTCAACCGCCCCTGCGGCAGCATCATCCAGCGGTCGTAGGCGCCGCGCCACGTCGGGGCATCCATGCCGGTGCCGGGGGTATTCGTGCTGACGAGGAAGGGCGGCCTGTGGCAGGCGCCGCAGGTCTGTGCCCCCGTCGTGTCGTCGCTGTCGTTGACGAAGCTGAACTCGAAGAAACCACGCACGCCCGCGTCGGTCAGGACGTTGTCGACCGGCCGTTCGGGGGCGGGCGGGTAGGGGATGCTCAGGATAAAGC
>VXNE01000028.1 GCA_009840715.1 Gammaproteobacteria bacterium | reverse complement strand
GCCACAGGGCGCGCGTGAGATCGAGCACGCGCCCCAGGTCGAAGTTGACCGACGGAAAGCAGTTCTGGGACCTGGCCTCGAGGCCGTCGAGCAGGGGCATCGCGGTAGCCCGGACCGTCGGGATCCTCCCCGAACCCCAGTCCACGTTCAGCAAGGCGTTGGGTTCCTCGCTGCCCGCCGTCAGGACGCCACGGGGGCGGTGGAACTTCATGCTGCGCCCCAGGACCCGCACGCCGTTAGCCAGCAGCGCCGAGGCCAGCGTGTCGCCGGGATGGCCAACATAGCCTCGCCCGTCGAACGTGAACGCGATGCTGCGCGTCCGGTCGATCCGGCCGCCTTCGGGCTTGCGGAAGGGCTGCAGCACCCTCACCCGCCAGCCTGCGCTTCCGCGCCGTCCAGATGGTCGATGTCGGGGCGGAGTTCGCCGACCTTGTAGACCGCGTGAATCCGGTGCGTCACGGTTTCGCGCACCACCTGGAACCACTGGTTGCAACCATAGCTGTGGCACCAGCGTTCGTGCACGAGCCCCTTCGGATTGTCCCGGTTGAACAGGTAGTCCGACCACTCCGCATCGCTGGCTTCGGCCGGCGGAATCTCCTCCAGCGCCTCGCCGCCGTAACGGAACTCCGCCTCGTCGCGTTCGCCGCAGAACGGGCAGGGAATCGTGAGCATCAGTGCGACACTCCCGACGCCGCGCCCTCGTCGATGAGCGCCCCCGTCTCGAACCGGTCCAGGCCGAAGTCGGCGATCAGCGGATGCGGCGCGTCGTGGGCGATCGTGTAGGCCATGGTCTCGCCCCCGGCGGGAATCGCCTTGTAGCCGCCGGTGCCCCAGCCGCCGCTCACGTACAGGTTCCCGACCGGCGTCGGACCCATGATGGGGGTAGTGTCCGGCGTGATGTCGACGATCCCCGCCCACTGGCGCATCAGCCTGAGACGGCTGAACGCCGGGAACAGCTCGATGAGCGCCGCCAGGTTTTCCTCGAGCAGCGGCACGCCTCCACGTTGCGCATAGCTGCCGTAGCCGTCGGCGCCACCGCCGATCACGAGTTCGCCGCGGTCGGTCTGGCTGACGTACACGTGAATCACCGGCGAAAGCACGACCGTGTCCAGACATGGCTTCAGCGGCTCGCTGACCATCGCCTGCAGCGCCATGCTGGTGATCGGCACGCGCAAGCCCGCTCTTGCCGCCAGCACGCTCGTGTGCCCCGCCACGCAGATGCAGACCCGCTCCGCCGCGATGGAGCCCCGGTTGGTGGACACGCCCGTCACCCTGCCCTGCTCGACGTCGAAGCCGGTGACCTCGCACTGCTCGACGACGGTCACGCCCAGGGCGCTGGCGGCACGGGCGTAGCCCCAGGCCACCGCGTCGTGCCGGGAGATGCCGCCGCGGCGCTGGATGAACCCGCCATGCACCGGAAAGCGGGCATCGAGGTTGAGCAACGGCACGAGCTTGCCGATCTCCGCAGGCGTCAGGACGTCGGAGTCGATGCCATTGATGCGGATCGCGTTCGTCCAGCGCCGCAGGGCCTCCATCTCGTGATGACTGTGCGCGAGCGTCAGGATGCCGCGCTGGCTCAGCATCACGTTGAAGTTGAGGTCCTGGCTCAGGCCCTCGTAGAGCTCAAGCGAACGCTCGAAGAAGGCGGCACTCTGCGGCCAGAAGTAGTTGGACCGCGTGACCTGGGTGTTGCGCCCCGTGTTGCCGCCGCCTAGCCAGCCCTTCTCCAGCACGGCGACGTTCGTGATGCCGTGATTCTTCGCCAGGTAGTAGGCGGTGGCCAGGCCGTGCCCGCCGCCGCCAACGACGACGACGTCATAGGCCCGTCCCGGTTCCGCGGAACGCCAGGCGGGTGGCCAGCGCCGATGGCCGCGCAGGGCTCGCCCGAGTACTGTCGAGAACGAATAACCCCTCATGGGAGGTGCTCCTTTCTGGCCGGCTGCGCCACCCACGGGTTGCATGATCCGTCTAACCGTGACGCAACAGCCCCGGCCTACCTCAATGGCTCGGCGCGTCGATCCCCGGCGAGCGGGTTGAGGTAGAGACCCGGACCTGCGTTTCGTAACCTACGAGCCCGCGCCGTAAGACGGCGCGGGCTGGCAGGCCGGTGGGGCTGGGCCGCGAGCGGAGCCGAAGGCGACGGTTGCGGGGCGCTATCGGCACGGGCATCGCACTCCAGGCCCGAAACCGCACATCGACCGCTGAAGGAACCGCCCGTGAACGTACCCGTCCTCGACAGTGACACTGTCTTCCGTACGCTCCCGATGCCCGCCTGCATAGACCTGATGGCCGCCACCCAGGCCGCCGTCAGCCGGGGCGACATCGAACTGCCGCTGCGCTCCATGCTCACCGTGGCGGACGGCGCCGGCTACTTCGGGGTGATGCCTGGCGAGATCGGGGCCGACGAGGTATTCGGGGCCAAGCTGGTCACGTTGTTCCCGGACAACCCGTCCCGCGGCATACCGACCGTGCAGGGCTACATCCTGCTCTTCAACCGGGCGGACGGCACGCCGCTCGCCCTGGTGGAGGCGGCTTCGGTCACCGCCCTGCGCACCGCCGCCGCGAGCGCCGCGGCGACCCGCGTCCTCGCACGGCAAGACGCCTCGACGCTCGCCGTCCTGGGTTGCGGCGTGCTGGCGGCAACGCACCTCGAAGCCATGCTCGCGATACGTCCGGTGCGGGACGTGCGGATCTGGGGCAGGGACCTCGAGAAGGCGACGGCCTTTGCCGAACGCCACGCAGACCAGGGTGGAGCGCGGGTCCGGGCGGTGGCCGACCCCGCCGAGGCCGTGGCCGATGCGCACCTGGTCTGCACCGTTACCGGCAGCCATACGCCGATCCTCCGGGGTGACTGGCTGTCTCCGGGCGCGCACGTCAACCTCGTCGGCGCCCACAATCCGGCTACCCGGGAAGCCGACGGCGTCGTGCTCGAACGGGCCCGCGTCTACACCGAGATCACCGAGTTCGCCCTCGCCGAAGCCGGCGACCTGCTCCTTGCGGTCGAGGAGGGACACTTCACCCTCGATGACATCGTCGGGGAGATCGGGCAGGCCATCGAGGGCACCGTGCCGGGTCGCACGGACGACAGCCAGATCACGGTGTACAAGAGCCTGGGCAACCCGGCGCAGGATTTGGCCGCAGCGCGTGCCGTCTACGCTCGGGCCCGGACCACGGCGAGACCCTGATCGTCTCGAAGCGCGCCTCGCGAGTCGCCGCAGGTCATAGCCGTGTTTGATCTCTTGTGGCGATAAAATCGCCTTGTATTTTGTCATTTCATCCGAGATTATTTGCTAGCCTTTTGACGATGACATGGCTTGCTGGCGGAGCTCGACGCCATGGCGGACGTGCTGGAACGCAACGAACTTCGGCACCTAAAGGAATGGGCGGGCCGCGATGTCCGGAAGCCCCTGGTGGTGCGCGGTGCCAGGCAAGTGGGCAAGTCGACCCTGGTGCGCGAGTTCGCCCGTGCATCGGGCATGTCGTTAGTGGACATCAACCTCGAACGCGACCCCGAACTCGGTGAAGCGTTCGCAGGCAACGACCCGGCGCGCATCGTCTCCACCCTGAGCCTCATGACCGGTCAGCCCATCGCCACGGGCGAAAGCGTGCTGTTCCTGGACGAGATTCAAGCCGTGCCGAAGGCGCTGGCGGCGCTTCGCTACTTCCATGAGGAGATGCCGGGGCTGCATGTCGTGGCGGCGGGTTCGCTGCTGGAGCTGGCACTTCGTGAGCGGGAATTCTCGATGCCCGTCGGGCGCGTCGAGTTCCTCCACCTCGGGCCGATGGACTTCGAGGACTTCCTGGTCGCCGTCGGACGCCCCCAGCTCGCCGAGTACCTGCGGAGCTTCTCGCTCGACGAGGACGTTCCGGACGCCCTGCATCGCCAGTACCTGGACCTCCTGCGGCAGTACTGGGTCGTCGGCGGGTTGCCCGAGGCCGTCTCCGCCTACGTGTCCACCCCGGGCGTCCAGCCAGGGGACTTCGCCTCGGTCGCCCGCGTTCAGCAGAACGTCCTCGCGGCCTACAGGGACGACTTCAGCAAGTACAGCCACGGCCGCCTGAGGGACCGCGTGCAGTTGGTGTTCGACCGGTTGCCGGGAATGGTCGGCCGGAAGTTCAAGTTTGCAGGCGTCAGCCGGGACCACCGGGCGGCGGAACTGGCGGATGCGCTGGCGCATCTCTGCATGGCCCGTGTGGCGTGGAGGGTTCGGCGAACGGCCGCGAACGGTCTGCCGTTGGATGCCGAAGTCAACGAGCGCTACTTCAAGTGCCTGACCATGGACGTAGGGATGATGTGCGCCGCGCTGCGTCTCAGCGTCATCGACCTGGGCCATGAGCCGCTTGAACTGGTGAACAACGGCGCCGTTGCCGAACAGTACGTTGGCCAGCACCTGCTGATGGGCGGGCCACCCTACGAAACGCCGGCGCTGCACTACTGGGCCCGCGAAGCGAGGAACGCGACGGCCGAGGTCGACTACGTGCTGGGGATCGGGCGCCGCGTCGTGCCCGTCGAAGTGAAGGCCGGAAAGACCGGTTCGTTGCGTTCGCTCCACCGGTTCGTGGCCGAGAAGTCGAGCGACCTGGCCATTCGATTCAACGCGGACACGCCGAGTCTACTTCGGGACACGCGACGGCTGGCGGACGGTTCCGAGATCGACTATCGCCTTCTCTCGCTGCCGCTTTACCTCGCCGGGCAGGTGCGGCGACTGGCTGGTCTCACGGGCCATCCTGCGCATCGATCCACCGCTGCATCCGGTTGTCCAGCACCTTCAGAGGCAATGAACCCCCAGTGAGCAGTGCGATGTGGAATTCCCGCAGGTCGAACCTTTCCCCGAGCGCCGCTTCGGCGCGCTGACGCAGTTCGCGGATCTTCAGTTCCCCGTGCTTGTAGGCCGTGGCCTGGCCGGGATAGGTGATGTAGCGGTCGACTTCGGCGACGACGTTCGCAGGCGTCAGCCCCGTGTTGGCCAGCATGAAGTCGATGGCCTCCTGGCGGGTCCAGCCCATCGCGTGCATGCCGGTGTCTACGACCAGGCGCGCCGCGCGCCACATGTCGTAGATCAGCCGCCCGAAACGCTCGTAGGGGGTCCTGTAGATGCCCATTTCCTCCCCGAGGAACTCGGCGTACAGGCCCCAGCCCTCGCCGAACGCGTGGAAGTAGTAGAAGCGCCGCCAGTCGGGGAGGTCCTCGTTCTCTCCTTGCAGCGAGATCTGCAGGTGGTGACCGGGCACCGATTCGTGCAGCCCCAGGGCGGGAAGCTCGTAGAGCGGACGGCTCGACAGGTCGTACAGGTTCACGAAGTACTGGCCGGCCCGTGTGCCGTCCGCAGCACCGGGCTGGTAGAAGGCCGTCGCGGTCATCGGCGCAATCTGCCGGGGGATCACGCTGATGCCGTACGGGTTGCTGGGTAGCCGGGAGAAGAACTGCGGCAACCGGGCTTCGATGGTCTTGCCGATCCATGCGACGTGTCGCAGATAGGTCTCCGCATCGCTCGCGTAGAACTGCGGGTCGGAGCGCAGGAAGGCGAGAAACTCGGCAAACTCGCCCTCGAAATCCACCTCGTCCATCACCGCTTCCATCTCGGCGCGGATGCGGGCGACTTCCTGGCGGCCGAGGGCGTGGATCGTGGGGGCATCCGTGTCCAGGCTGGTGTAGTAGCGCAGGGCATGGTCGTAGGCTTCCCGCCCGCCCGGCAGCGACGACAGGCCCACCGACGTTCGGCACCCCGGCTCGTAGCTTTCGGCATAGAAGTCCGCGAACGCCTGGTAGGCGGGGTTGACGACCTCGTCGATCACGCGCAGGGCCTCGCCGCGCAACTCCTCGCGTACGGGCGCGGGAACCGAATCGGGCATGGCCGCGAACGGCCTGGCGAAGACGCTGGCTTCCGGCGTGTCCGAAACGTAGCCGGTGATGGACCTGCCGTATCCCTGGAGCGACGCGCAGGGCTGCGTGTAACCGCTTTCCATGCCCATGCGCAGGAGGTCGACGTTCTGCCGGGCGTACGGGCCAAACCCCGCCAGGCGCGCCAGCAGGTCCCGGTAGTCCCGCTCCGAGGAGTAGGGGGTCGCCCGGATCAGGTCGGCGAAACGGGTGTGCCAGCCGCCGAGGGAGGTGATGGTGAAGAAGCGGGTTCCGAAATCCAGGTTGCGCCGTTCGTGGGTCAGCATCCACTCGAAGGCTTCGTAGTGCTCGCGATTGGCCGGGCTCAGGTTATGCGGATCGATCTCCCCGAGCGCGGCAATGGCCCGGTCGAGCCTCGCGACCTGGGCCGCGAGCGCTTCCGGGCTGAGGTCGTCGATGCGGTCCCGGTACCGGTTCTCCCCCCACAGGGTGGCGGCGAGCGGCGACGCGCGGACCTGGGCCTCCCAGAAGTCCTCCATCAGCAGTTCGAGCGCCTCGTCGGAGGGCGAGGCATGGGTGACTCCGGCGACCAGCAGGACGCATGCGAGGAGGACGCGTCGGCATGGGCCGGCGCGGGACGTTCGTTGTGCGCTCATCGTTTCAGCCTGTGGGACCCGGGACGGAGTGGGAGACAAACGCCCACGTGCCGTGGTCCTATGACGCATCGTCGGCAAGATCACTCAGTCCGAGTCGGGGAGGTGCACGAATGAAACCAGGCCCTCGCATGGAACAAACGCCAGAGGGAGCGCAGCGACCGGCTGCGGTTGGTTCGTACGAGGTCGGCGTGGCAGGGCCGGAGGCGGCCCCGGTGCCGAGCGGCAGCGAGGCACCGGACCGGCTATGGGGCGCTTGCACGATGTTGCGCCGAGCGGTGGTTGGCCGTCGCGTTGTCTCATGGCTGACAGCGTTGGCGACGGCCGGACTCGCGGCATGCAGTCCCGGCGCCGAAGCACCCGCGGCACCCGTAGAGGAGACCGCGCCCGCGTACGCCTTCACGAACGTCAACGTGGTGTCGATGACCTCGGACCGCGTCGACCCGGACCAGAACGTCGTCGTCGCCAACGGACGGATCACGGCCGTCGGGCCCGCCGCAAGCGTCGCGATTCCGCCCGGCGCCCGGGTCATCGAAGGCAGCGGCAAGTACCTCGCGCCGGGCCTGGCGGACATGCACGCGCACCCCATGACGACCGCCGATCTCGATGCCTACCTGGCCACCGGCGTCACCCTGATCCGCGCCATGTGGGGAGAACCGGCCGTTCTGGAGCTCCGCGAAGGCGTCGCCTCGGGCGCCATCGCCGGGCCGCGGATCTTCACCGGGGGGCGTATCGTCGACGGCGAGCCCGTCATTCACTACGGGAGCGACATCGTGCTCGACGCCGCCGGGGCCATGGATGTGGTGACCCGGCACAAGGCCGCCGGCTACGACTTCATCAAGGTCTACTCCAACCTCAGCGTCGAGGCGTTCGACGCCATCGCCGAGGCGGCCAAGGCGAACGACATTCCCTTCGCGGGACACATTCCCGACGCCGTCGCCGCGGACCACGCGTTCCGGTCCGGCATGCAGGCGGCGGAACACCTGATCGGCATCGGCCCCGCAACGCTCGCCGACGGCGCCGAGTACCACACGCGCTTCGATCCGGCCTTCCCCCAGTATGCGGCGCGGATCGGCTCGGGCGAGATCTCGCTGGATGCGGTCTACGACGAGGCCAAGCTGGACGAATTGGCGGACCTTGCCAGGGAGACCGGCATCTGGACGGTGCCCACCCTGACCACCATCCGCGGCACGGCGATGTCGCCTGAGGAAGCCTCCGCGTTCTCCGCCCGGGACGCGGCGCGGTACGTCGACTACACGGTGATGTCCTTCTGGCAGATGTCCGCGGCCTTTCGGGCAGCGTGGACGCCCGACACCTATCGCGGGGCTCAGCTTCAGCTCGAAGAGGACCTCCGCCAGCTCAAGGCGTTCCACGATGCCGGGGCCCGCATCCTCGCCGGGACAGATGCGCCCAATCCCTGGGCATTCGT
Organism: Gammaproteobacteria bacterium; assembly: GCA_009840715.1. GTDB lineage: Bacteria > Pseudomonadota > Gammaproteobacteria > Pseudomonadales > Azotimanducaceae > VXNE01. The sequence continues at coordinate 1,102 of VXNE01000028.1, read as the reverse complement.
GGGCTTCGGCATGGTCGACGAACTCGAGCTGTACGTCGAGGCCGGGCTGTCCACCTACGCGGCACTGCAGACCGCGACGACCGCGGCGGCGGAGTTCATGAACGAGGCGGGTGAGAGCGGCATCGTGGCGCGAGGCGCGCGGGCCGATCTCGTACTGCTCGACGGCGACCCGCTGGCCGACATCGCCGCCTACCGGGACATCGACGGGGTCATGGCCGCGGGGACATGGTTCGATCGCGCGGCCCTCGACGAGCGCCTCGCCGCCATCACGGCAGCCAGCGAGCGCAAGGCGGCGGTGTTCCGCGACGCGCCCGCCTGGCCTGTCGAGGGGTCCGAGAGCGTCTTCGTCAGCGCCGAGTTCGTGCTGGAGCGGGGCGAGGGCCGTGCCGGCGCGGAGCGCATCGCATCCGTACCGATGCAAGACGCTCGACGGCGTTTCTCGGACAGTTTCTCGGTCCCGACGGGTCGGTGCGCAACACGCGCGTGGAAGCCGGCGAGGGGGGCGTCGTCCGGAAGATCACCGCGGAACGCGTAGCCGGCGACGGCACGACGGAAAGGCGCGTCTACGAACTACCGGGCGGCGACGCCCACATCCTCACCGGCACCGCGCTCGACTGGCTCCTGCTCGGTTCGGTCCTGGCGACCATGCAGGACGGCGAGACCCGCGAGATCCCGGTACGGCGCCTGGAGGACGGCGGTCCCGCCGACCTCGGGACCTTGACCGCGACCCGGCACCCCAGCGAGGTGATCGTGGGGCACTTCTACTTCACCGGCGCGAACCGCTACGACATCGTCGTCAGCGACGCGGGCGGAACCCGCGAACTCGGCGTCTGGATGGGCGGAGGCTTCTACACGGGCTGGCCCGTCAAGATCGTCGAGCGCCCGAGCGGGCCGGACGACGCGGCCGTCGAGTACCGGAGAATCCTGTAACGATCAGGCACGGGCAAACCGGCCTACGAGCCCGCGGCGATCTACGGCGCGGTTTCCCGTGTCGGGGCGGGTGGCCCTCCGCTCGCCACGAGGGCCGTCAGGTCGGCCAGGTATCGCGTCGACAACGCCTTCGAGAAGAAGTCGATGTGCAGCGCGGTCGCTCCCAGAACTT
>VXNE01000531.1 GCA_009840715.1 Gammaproteobacteria bacterium | reverse complement strand
GACGCGCCGGACTCGACTACCGGGAGTATGCGGACGTGCGCGTCTACCCGTGCCTTTCGGCGTACCTCGAGCGAGCGCGCCCGCCACGGGTGTTCGCCTTCAGCGCCCGGGCGCGGGTGCCCCACACGGACGTGTCGTATCGGGCCGGCGACGCGCTCCTGTTCGGGCCTGAGTCTCGGGGCCTGCCTGACGCGGTGCTCGAGAGCGTCCCGTCCGATCGCCGGCTGCGCATTCCCATGCGCCCGCGCTCCCGCAGCCTGAATCTCTCGAACGCCGTGGCCGTAGCCGTGTACGAGGCCTGGCGGCAATTGGGCTTCCGGTAGCGGTACCGGCGGCGTCAGTTCTCCTTCTCGCCCGCCATGGTCTCGTGGCGCCGCAGGGCCTCCCGGTAGAGCGCGGCGAAGTCGACCGGCGCTAGCATGAAGGGCGGGAACGTGCCCTTCACCACGATGTTGTCCACCGTCTCGCGCACGTAGGGAAAGAGGATGTCCGGACACGCCATCGCGAGGATCTGCTGCAGTGGCGCTCCCTCGACACCCTCCACCAGGAACACGCCCGCCTGCTGCACTTCCACGATGAGCCCGGTCCGAGGCTCGCCTCCGCCGACGGCGTCGAGCCGCGCGGACAGGGTGGCGGTCAGCACGACCTCGAACCGGCTGCCGTCGAGCCGGTTCGCCCGGGTGTTGATGTCGAGCTGCACATCGGGCTTCCATTCGCCGCGAAAGACGTCCGGGGCCTGGGGCGACTCGAAGGACAGGTCCTTCAGGTAGATGCGCTCGACCTGGATGCGGGCGCCGGGCGAGTTTACGCCGGGGGCGCCGGTGGGATCGCCGGCCGCCATTCAGGACACCCTGCGGCCGCAGCGGCTTGCTGACGGCGACCGTGGCCCTTGAGCGGAGCTCGGGGTCATCCCTTGACCACAGGGAGGTTCTGGCCGCGCCACTCCGTCAGCCCCCCGCGCAGGCGGGTGACGTTCTCGAACCCCGCCTTGCGCAACATCGTGCCGGCGGCGCCCGAGTGCTGGCCCATCTTGCACGCGATCACGAGCGGTTTCTGGCGGTGCTTCTCCAGTTCCCGCAGCCGGTCTCCGAGCACGGTGTGCGGGATGTTGAGCGAGTCGACGATGTGCCCCTCCCGGTACTCCTTTTTGTCGCGCACGTCGATGACCACCGCGCCCTCGCGGTTGATCAGGTCCACGAGCTGCTGCGCGGTCACGGTCTGCCCGCCCCGGCGCATTTCGTTGCGGACGAACAGCGCGAGGAGCAGGACGAAGGCGCCGGCCAGAAGCGGATGGTTGGCGATGAACGCGAAGAACTGGTCCATGGGCGGCGTGCGTGGGCGTCGCGGAAGCGGCGGGATTATAGCGGGCCGTTCCCGCCCCCGGTGTCCCGGTGCCGGGATTCGCAGGATAATGCGCCCTGTCTCGCCAGGCCGGGGTGCCTCCATGTCGCCAGCGCTACTCGTCATCCTCGACGGCTGGGGCCATGCGGAGCCCGCGGACGACAATGCCATCCACGTCGCCAGCACCCCGCACTGGGACGCCCTGTGGGGCGGAAGCGCCCGCACGCTGATCTCCGGTTCCGGTCGCGATGTTGGCTTGCCGCACGGGCAGATGGGCAACTCCGAGGTCGGGCACATGAGCCTCGGAGCGGGGCGGGTGGTGCACCAGGACCTGTCGCGCATCGACCTCGCCATCGAGGACGGCAGCTTCGCGTCCAACCCCGTGCTGAACGGCGCGATCGAGAAGGCGCGCGGTGGACGGTTGCATGTGCTGGGCCTGGTATCTCCCGGCGGCGTCCACAGCCACGAGGACCAGATCGCGGCCCTGATCGCGATGGCGGACCGCCCCGATGTCACGGTGTGCTTGCACGCGTTCCTGGATGGCCGGGACACGCCCCCGCGGAGCGCCGCGCCTAGCCTCGAGCGTTTCGGGGACCGCGTCGCCTCGATCTGCGGGCGCTACTACGCTATGGACCGGGACGGGCGCTGGGACCGCATACGCGCTGCGTTCGACATGTTGACGTCGGGCACGTTCACAGGCAACTACCCCGACGCCGTCAGCGCCCTGGAGGCGGCCTATGCGCGCGGCGAGAGCGACGAGTTCGTGCGGCCAACCACAGTGGGGAACTGGCCGCTCCGCGTCGGAATCCGGGACGGCGACGTCGTCGTCTTCATGAACTTCCGCGCCGACCGGGCCCGCCAGCTCACCCGGGCATTCGTCGAAGACGGTTTCGACGAGTTCCGGCAGGCGCAGCGGCCGCAGCTGGCCGACTTCGTCACGCTGACCCGGTACGCGGACGACATCCCGGCCCCGTGCGCTTTCGAACCCGAGATCGTGCGGAACTCGTTCGGCGAGCATCTCTCCGGGCTCGGCATGCGCCAGTTGCGGATCGCGGAGATGGAGAAGTACGCCCATGTGACCTTCTTCTTCTCCGGCGGCCGCGAAGAGCCCTTTCCCGGGGAAGACCGCGTGTTGGTGCCGTCCCCGCAGGTCGCGACCTATGACCGCCAGCCGGAGATGAGCGCCCCGGAAGTGACCGACCGCCTGGTGGCCGCGATCGAGTCCGGCGACTACGACGCGATCGTCTGCAACTACGCGAACGCGGACATGGTGGGCCACACCGGCGACTTCGACGCCGCCGTGCAGGCCGTGGAAGCGGTGGACGGCTGTCTCGGCCGCATCGTCGCGGCCGTCGAGGCAACGGGCGGCCATTGCCTGATCACCGCGGACCACGGCAACGCCGAGCGGATGCGCGACGCCGGCACCGGCCAGGCGCACACCGCGCACACTTCCGAGCTCGTCCCGCTGGTGTACGTCGGCCCGGACGACGTCGCGCTGGACGCCGGCGGCACGCTCTCGGACGTCGCCCCGACACTGCTCGAACTCATGGGTTTGGCCCAACCCGCCGAAATGCGGGGCCGCTCGCTCGTAGTGCCCGAGCGCCTGCGGCGCGAGGCTTGACTCCGCTGCGGCGCCTTCTCGCTTCGGCCCTGGCAGGTGCCCTGCTGGTCGGCGGGCCGTACCTCCACGGAGCCGAGGACGAGGCCGGTACGGAACGACGCCTCGACGCGGTGGCGGAGGAACTGAACGCGCTCGACGCGTGGCTGGACGACGCGGACCGGCGCATGACGGACCTGCAGCGCGATCTTGCGGCCGCGGATCGCGGCGTGGCCGCGGCGGCGAACAGGCTCCGCGAGGTCAACACCGAGTTGGTCCACACACGCTCGAAGCTCTCGGAACTCTCGGAGGAGCGGGTCGAGATCGAGGCTCGGCGGCTGACGCAGGCCCGCCGCATCGCCGCCCACGTGCGCGGCGCCTACCGTTACTCCGGACGCGACTTCTTCAAGGTGCTGCTGAACCAGGACGACCCGACGGCCTTCGACCGGATGATCCGCTACCATGGGTACTTCAACCGGGCGCGCCTGGACGCGTTGGAGGAGTACCGTCGCGTCCTGGTGACGATCGGCGAGAATGAACAAGCGGCACTGGACCGCCGGCAGTTCCTGGCGACGCAGCAGGACGAGCTGGCGCGACGGCAGCAGTCGCTGGTTGCCCGCAGCGACGAGCGGGAGGCGCTGATCGACGGCCTGTCGCGGGAGGTGAGCGACCGGGAGGAGCAGCGCAGACGGCTGACCGAGGACCGCGAGCGGCTCGAGGCGCTGCTGGCCGAGTTGCGGCGGCGGGCGCGCGAGGAGGAGGCGACGCGGTTCGCGGAAAGCCGGGGCCGTCTGAACTGGCCCGTGGCGGGGCGGGTCGTGAGGCATTTTGGCCAGCCCCGCGCGGGAGGACGCCTGCAATGGGAAGGCGTCTACTTCGAGGCCCGGCCGGGGACTGAGGTAAAGGCGATTCACGGCGGTCGGGTCGTGTTCGCGGACTGGCTGCGCGGGTTCGGGCTGTTGACCATCCTCGACCACGGCGACGGCCACATGTCCCTATACGGGAACGCGGACGTGCTGTTCAAGGAGGTGGGTGACTGGGTGGAAGGCGGAGAACCCATCGCGGCGGCGGGACGCAGCGGCGGTCAGGCCGAGAGCGGGCTCTATCTCGAGGTGCGGGCGAACGGCCGCCCGACGAACCCGATCGCCTGGCTGGAGCGAAATCGGTAAAGAGCGCGAATGGCGACCTGGCAGGACAGACTGGATCGGGACGAAGTGCTCGTGATCGACGGGGGTACCGGGACGGAGCTCGAGCGGCGCGGCGTGCCCATGGGCATGGCGGCGTGGTCCGGGCTCGCGGTACACACGCACCCCGCTACCGTGCGGGAAGTCCACGAGGCGTACATCGACGCCGGCGCGGAGGTCATCATCACCAATACGTTCGGCACGACGCGTTTCCTCCTTGAGACGGCGGGCGTGGGCGACGAATTCGAGGCCATCAATCGCGGGGCGGTGCGGCTTGCGATGGAAGCCCGGGACGCGTCCGGAAGGGACGTCGCGATCGCCGGTTCGATCTCCAATCTGCCGCCGGGCATGGAAGCGGCCAACTACCCCCCGCCGGATGCGGAGCTCGAGGGACTTCGGGAGCTGGCCGCGCTGCTCGCGGACAGCGGGGTCGACCTGATCGCCCTCGAGATGCTGCAGGATACGCGCCATGCCGCCCGCGCGATGGAGGCGGCGCTCGCGACGGGGCTGCCGGTATGGTTGGGGGTGAGCTGCCGACACCGGCCGAGCGGGGCCGGCCTGGTGAGCTTCGATATCCCGAACATGGACTTCGCGAAGCCGCTTGACGCTCTGATCCCGATGGGCCCCGCCGTCGTCAACATCATGCACAGCGAGATCGCCGCTGTCCCCGAGGCGATCGCGATGGTGCGGGAGCGCTGGTCGGGCGCGCTCGGCGTCTACCCGGAGATCGGGGATTTCGAGCCCCCGAACTGGCGCAAGGACCAGGACGTGGCGCCCGCTGACTTCGCGGCGCACGCTCGCGACTGGGTGGGGCTCGGCGCCCGGCTCGTCGGAGGCTGCTGCGGCACCACGCCGGAACATATCGCGGCGCTGGATGCGGCCTTCCACGCGCCGAGCGCCTGACCCGGATCCGCATGCTGCTGCGCCCCTTCACGCTCCTGGGTCTCGTCGTGAGCATGGCGACGGGGCTGGTGCTCGGGGTGGGCGCGTTCGTCCTGCTCCTCGAGCGTGGTTATCTCCGGGGTCCGTCCGAGGTCGCGTCCCTTCCCGCCATCGTCCGGCACGTGCGCGACTCGTACGTGGAGCCCATACCGGAGGAGACGCTGGTCGAGAACGCGATCCGCGGCATCGTGCGTGGTCTCGACAACCACTCCACGTTCCTCGACGACGGGGAGTTCGACGACCTGAAGGAAGAGACCACCGGCAAGTTCGGGGGCATCGGCGTGGAGGTCGGGCTCGTGGAAGGCTGGTTCACCGTCATCGCGCCCATCGACGGCACACCGGCTGCGCGTGCCGGCATGCAGGCGGGGGACGTGATCGTCGAGGTGGACGGCGCGTCGCTGAAGGGGCGCCGGCTTGGCGAAGCGGTCTCCGACCTGCGCGGCGCGCCGGGCACTGGTGTGGCGCTGCGCGTCCGGCGCGAGGGCGCGCCATCCGCCCTTGAGTTCGATCTCGTCCGGGAGACCATCCGCGTCGTCAGCGTGCGGTCGCGCCTGATCGAGCCGGGGTACGGGTACCTGCGCATCTCGCAGTTCCAGCACGCGACGCCCGACCACGTGCTCGAGGCGGTCGGGCGCCTGGAGGAGGAGACGGGCACGGCGCTCGAAGGCCTGGTGATCGACCTGCGCAACAACCCGGGCGGGGTGCTGGGCGCTTCGGTCGACGTCGCGGACACCTTTCTGGAGCGGGGCCTGATCGTCTACACCGAGGGTCGCGACGCGGCGAGCGAGATCCGTTTCAACGCCAGCGGGACGGATGTGCTGAACGGCGCCCCGCTGGCCGTCCTCATCAACCGCGGCTCCGCGTCGGCTTCCGAGATCGTCGCCGGCGCCCTGCAGGACCACGGCCGCGCGGTGGTGGTGGGGACACGCAGCTACGGCAAGGGATCCGTGCAGTCCGTACTGCCCCTGACGAATGAGCGCGCGATCAAGCTGACGACGGCGCGGTACTTCACCCCGAACGGCCGATCGATACACGACTCGGGTATCGAGCCGGACGTCGCGGTGCCGCGCGACCGGACGGAGACCGCGGCGGCGTACGACGAGTTGCTGCTCGCGGAGGCGATGCGGCAGCTGAAGCGGGGGTGATCAACCCGATGACCGGGTCTTGAGGTAATCGCCGCAAAAGACGGTCGACATGGCGCCTGCTCGCCGGACCAGATCATCGATGTCCGATGACGTGGTCTCTTGCTCCGCGCCAAGGAACACTCCTTCAACGGGCGGTGGCCAGGTCGCGAGCGACCGGTCGTGAGACAAGTGCTCCCGCAGGCTCCGAGTGACCAGTTGGATGATCTCGGTCACGTACTCCGGGTCTTCGCGGAACACCGCGGTCATGATCGCCGGATCGATGGTTTGCACGCACCGAGTATCGCTTTCGCCGACGGCCGCGATGGCGATCACCACTCGCTCGTCGGACCCTGGGATCGGCTGAAGAAGCACTGGAGCCCATCGGGTCACGGATGCGCCTGCGTCAGGCGAAGAGGAACAACTGTTCACGGGCTTGAAGTTGAGTCAGATTGCCCCCGCTTCCGCGAGCGCCTCGATCGCCGCCTCGTCGTAGCCCGCCTCCGCGAGGATCTCCCGCGTGTGCTCGCCGAGCGCCGGAGTCGGTCGGCGGACGGCGAACTCGCTGTCGCTCATCCGGACCGGCTGCGCGACCAGTTCGATATCCCCGAGTTCGGGATGGCGCACCGGCACCGCCATGCCAAGATGTTTCACCTGCGGGTCGTCGAACACCTCGTCGACTGAGTAGATGTACCCGGCCGGCACGCCCGCGGCATTGAACGTCTCGATCCACTCACGGCTCGATCGCGTGCGGGTGATGGCCGCGATCTCGGCGTTCATCGCGTCGCGGTTCGCTGAGCGCGCGGCCGACGTGGCGTAGGCGGGGTCCGTCATCCAGTCCGGGCGGCCCATGACCGTGCAGAAGCGCTCGTAGATGGCGTCGCCGGTGGCGGCGATGTTGATGTGGCCATCCCGCGTCTCGAACACGCCCGTGGGGATCGCGGTGGGGTGGTCGTTGCCGGCCTGGCCGGGGACTTCGCCGTCGAGCAGCCAGCGCTCGGCCTGGAAGTCGAGCATCGCGACCTGCGCCTGCAGGAGGGAGCACTGCACCCACTGGCCGGTGCCGGTGCGTTCGCGCGCCACGATCGCCGTCAGGATGCCGATGGCCGTGTAGAGGCCGGCGGCGAGGTCGGCGACCGGGATGCCGGCGCGCATCGGGCCCTGGCCCGGGGCGCCGGTGATGGACATGAGGCCGCCCATTCCCTGCGCGACCTGGTCGAAGCCCGGCAGCTTGCCGTATGGCCCGTCCTGGCCGAAACCCGAGATGCTGGCGTAGACGATACGCGGGTTGTGCGTCCGCACGGTTTCGTAGTCGATCCCGAGACGGTGCTTGACGTCGGGGCGGTAGTTCTCGACGACCACGTCGGCGGACTCGGCTAGGCGCAGGAAGACGTCCCTGCCGGCGGGCGCCTTGAGGTTGAGGGCCATGCTGCGCTTGTTGCGGTGCAGGTTCTGGAAGTCTGGCCCGAGCCGCGCACCGCCCATGGTGCCGCCGGTGTCGCCCGGGCGTTCGATCTTGACGACGGAAGCGCCCCAGTCTGCGAGCTGCCGCACCGCTGTCGGCCCGGCGCGAATGCGGGTCAGGTCCAGGACGCGGATGTGCTCCAGTGGGAGGTTGCCCATCGACTGTCTCTCCGGCAGGAAGCGCGGCTCGCGATTATTGCCCGGCCTCCGCAAACGTGCGACATTCCCGGAGCGTCGCGTGTTGGGGCCGACGCTTCGGGAGGGCGCGTTGGAACAGTCGGGGGAGTACCGGATTCCGGCACCGCGAGAACGCGTGTGGGAGGCCCTCAACGATCCGGAGGTCCTGTCCGCCTGCATCGACGGATGCCAGTCGCTCACCCGGGTTGCCGACGATCGCTTCGAAGGCGTGGTGCGCGCGCGTATCGGACCGGTCAACGCGACGTTCCGCGGAACCGTTTCCCTGGTGGACCTCAAGCCGTTGGAGAGCTACGGCCTCCAGGTCGAGGCCAAGGGCGGCGCCGCCGGCTTCGGCAAGGGCGAGGCCTCGGTGACGCTCACCGAAACGGCCGACGGGACCCTGCTGGCCTATGGCGCCCGGGCGAACGTCGGCGGCAAGCTCGCGCAGATCGGTTCGCGCCTCGTCGATGGCGCGGTGCGGAAGATGGCGGACGGTTTCTTCGCGGCGTTCACCGAGCAACTCGCCGGGACGGCGGATGTCCCCGGGGGCGACGCTGCGGCTGCGCAGGGGGATCAGGCGGCCACCGCTGCGGAAGGCGCGACCCGCCGCCGGATCTGGACGGTCGCCGCCGGGGTATTGTTAATCGTCGTGATCGTTGCGATCTTTAGCTCCGCAGGCTGAGACTGGCGCGGTATGCCGGGCGACCGCCCGTGAGCGGCGCGGGCAACGGACATCTGGGAGGACAATGGCGTGGAAGTAACGTTAACGGTCAACGGCGCGGACCACACCCTCGACGTGCCGGACAACGCGCTGCTCGTGGAACTGCTCCGCGAGCGGCTGGGCCTCACCGGCACGCACGTCGGCTGCGACACCAGCCAGTGCGGCGCCTGCGTCGTGCACCTGAACGGGCGGGCGGTCAAGTCCTGCACCGTGCTCGCGGGGCAGGCGGACGGCGCGGACGTCACGACCATCGAGGGGATCGGCACGGCCGACGATCTGCACCCCATGCAGGCGGCGTTCCGGGAATGCCACGCGCTCCAGTGCGGCTTCTGCACGCCTGGCATGATCATGGCCGCCATCGATCTCGTGCAGACGAGCGACGACCTCGATGAGGCGTCAGTCCGGGAAGGACTCGAAGGCAACCTGTGCCGCTGCACGGGCTACCACAACATCGTGCGCGCCGTGCTCTCGGCGCGCGGCAACATGTAGGCGGGAGGTGCCATGTAGGAAACGGGTAAAGGCGCAAACGTCAGGCGCGGGATCTTATA
>VXNE01000122.1 GCA_009840715.1 Gammaproteobacteria bacterium | reverse complement strand
GTCGTACTCCGAGTGCGTGCCGACAAACCGGACGAATCCGAGGCGGCGCGGGTAGTCGAAGCGAACCACCAATCGATAGCGGTTGCCCCCGATGTTGAAAACCACCCGGTCGCCGCGCACCACACTCGCATTTCCGTACATGGCCTTGACCTCCACCGGCGACGACCAATCCGCCTTCGCCGCAATCGCATACCACGCCTTGAGCGGTTGTTCGGCCCGGACCTCCCTTTCCCAGAACGCGCGCAACGTCCGCTTGGCGATGATGCGCATGGTGCAAGCATAGGTATCCCACCACGGGATAACAAGCTCGACCCATGCGGTGAGCGGTCCCGCGACCTCACGAAAGCACGCGATCCAGGTCCTCGCAGAGGTCCTCCGCATCCTCCAGCCCCACCGACAGTCGGAAGACCCCATCCCCCGCGAACTCCCGGTAACGCGCGAGTTGCTCTCCCTCGAGATGGAACGTGGACTCCATCAGGGCGGCCGTGTCGATCCAGTAGATGAGGCTGCGGTGATGTCCGAGCGACACCGCGTAGTGGATGATCGACAGCTCCTTCGCCATCCGCCGCGCGAGCGCCGCGCCGTCGCCACGCACCTGGAAGGACAGCGTGCCGGAGCAGTTCGCCATCTGCCGCTTCGCGAGTTCGCGTTGCGGATGCGAGGCGAGCCCCGGGTAGTTGACGCGTCGGACTCCGGGGTGGTTCTCGAGGAACCGGGCTACCGCCCCGGCGCCTTCCTCGTGCGCGCGCATCCGGATCGGCAGCGTCGCGGCCCCCCGCGCGATGAGCCACGCGTTGAAGGGGCTCAGCACGCCGCCGAAGTGCACGATGGCATCGGTCCTGAGCGGTTCGATGCGCTCGCGATTGCCGAGCACGGCCCCGCCGAGCGCGTCACCGTGGCCGCCGATGTACTTCGTCAGCGAGTGCACGACCAGGTCCGCGCCGAGTTCCAGCGGCTTCGTGGCGACGGGGGTCGCGAAGGTCGAGTCCACCACCAGCGGGATGTCTTGGTCGCTGGCGATCCCGCCCACCGCGGCGATGTCGGTCAGGCGCAGGATGGGATTCGCCGGCGTCTCGATCCAGAGCATCCGCGTCTCCGGCCGGATCGCCGCCTCGACGGCCGAAAGGTCCGTCGTGTCCGCGACGGTCGTCTCGATCCCGTAGTCCCGCAACGTGACCCGGGCGAGCTCCGCGGTGCCGGCGTAGTTGACGTCGCTCATCACCAGGTGGTCTCCGGCCTTGAGACCCGAGAACAGCACTGCGGACGTCGCCGCCATGCCCGACCCGAACGTGACGCAGTCCTCCGCCCCCTCCAGCGCCGCGAGCTTCTCCTCCAGCATCCTGACCGTCGGGTTGCCCCAGCGCGTGTAGATGTAAGGCAGTTCGCCCTCGAAAGCGTTGATGGAGAAGCCGGCCGGTTCCTCCAGCGCAAACGTCGTCGACATGACGAGGTTCGGGGCGGACGCGCCCGTCGCCGGATCGGGCGCCTCGCCGGCGTGTACCGCCAGGGTGTTCGGTCCTCTGTCGCTCATTCGGCATGGTCCTGCGTTGCGTGGCGTCATCATAAGCGCCCGTTTGACGCTACCGGCCGCCGTGCCCACCATCCGCGCGATGAAAAGGTCGGATCGAATGCACCGGATCGTCTCCGGCATGGGCGGCCTGTTGCTGGCGTGCCTGGTCGCGTCAGACGGTGTCGCCGCCGAACCGGATGCGGCATCGCACGCCCGCTCCGTCAAGGACGGCGTCTATACCGAAGCCCAGGCCCTGCGCGGGGAAGCCGCCTACCGCGCGCACTGCATCGACTGTCACGGCGAAGACCTGCGTGGCGGGCACATGACCCCGTCGATGGTGGGGATCGGTTTCGCGTTCCGCTGGCGGAACCGCGATCTTCACGACTTCTACGAGGGGATGCGCACGACGATGCCGCAGAGCGCTCCGGGTGGCTTGAGCGCCGACGTCTACGCCGACCTGGTCGCCTTCATCCTGGCGCGGAACGGCTACCCCGCGGGGGACGCGGAGCTTCCCTCGGAAACGGACTCCAGCCGCGGGATCGTGATCGAGGCCGAGTTCTGAGGCTCCGGCAACGTGCCCCTGATACGCACTGCCTCAGCCGGACAGTCCGACTACCTGGCACACGTGGGCCGACTCCCGAGCCTCGGCGAGCAGAAAACGAGCCACCGCCGCGCGCGAGATGGAGCCACCACCCTCGGGCGATGCGCCAGCGGCATGGCGGTAGCCGGTGGCGGGGCCGTTGGTGAGGAAACCCACGCGGGCGATCGTCCAGTCGAGGCTGGAGGAGCGGATCCGCTCTTCCATGCGACCCGCTTCCCTGACGACGTTCGAGGTGAGCCGGCGCAGGAGCCGGTCCAGCAGTCCCGCACTCGGGAACAGCAACGTGGTGGAGGTCACCAGCAGCCTGTGGACGCCACTCGCCTGCATGGCGTCGACGATCGATGCTGCGGAGTCAGAGTAAACGGCGGTGGCGGCCTTCGTCGGCAGGCGCGGTCCGAGGGTGGAAATCACTACGTCGTGCCCCGGCAGAATCGCCTCCAGGACCCTCGGGTCGCACGCATCTCCGACCCGGACTTCCAGTCGCTCGTGGCTGACTTCGCCAAGCTTGCTTTCCGCACGTACCAGCGCCGTGACCCCATCGCCAGCGCTCAGCGCCAGGCCAAGCACGTCTCGCCCTGTTCTCCCGTTGGCGCCGAGCAGCACGATGTTCACGCGCGCCTCAGCTGCCCAGTTCCCGGGCCAACTCGATGAACGCCGTCTCCGCGACCCGTATCGCACCGTCGTTGGTCGCGAAGGCCAGCACTGTGTTCCTGGCGGGCAAGAGCATCAGCAGGGCGTACCAAAGCGTGTTGCTGCCGTTGTGCCAGAGCACGGGACCACCCGCCCACTCGCGCTCGACACGCACCCAGCCGCTCGCGTAGTCCTCGAGGAACGGGGTGTGCAGCCGCTCCCAGGCGGCCCGCGGCATGAGGGGTGGCGACGAGGCGGATTCTCCGGCCAGGTGGGCCGCCCCGAAACGCGCCAGGTCCACGATCGTCATGTGGACGGCGCCCGCCGGACTCATCACCGGCGAGTTGTCGGCGCGCGTCCTGAACGGGTCCGCGGATCTTCGGAACCAGCGCAGCCGGACGGCATGCCCGGTCGGCTCCTGGTGCGGGGTGTGGCCCCGCGGCGGACCGAAGCCGGCGCCCCCAAGCTTCAACGGCGCGAACACGCGCTCCCGCAGCAGCGCCTCGTAGGGCGTGCCGGTCACCGTCTCGGCGATATGGCCGGCGATCGTGTAACCCACGTTGGAATAGGCGAAGCGGGCGCCGGAGGGGGACCGGGGGTTCTTGCGTAGAACGTCCGCGATGAAGCCACGCCGAGCCGCCACCAGTTCCTCGGCGGTATCGGGCCAGACCCGCTGCACGCGGATCGGAAAGTTTGCCCGGGCGCCACCCGTATGGGTCAACAGGTGATGCAGCGTGCAGGCGTCCCAGCCGCCCACCATTTGGATGTCCGGCAGCAACGCCGGCAAGGCGTCCTCCCTGGACAGTCGCCCGTCGTCTTTCAGCACGGCCAGCAGCGTGGCCGTCATCGACTTCGTGATCGAACCGACGTGCCACCGGTCGTCGACGGTCACCGGGATGCCGGAACCGCGCCGGCGTTCGCCGCTGGCGGCTAACCCGGCCAGTTGTCCGTCGGCCATGACGGCGACCACCACTCCCGTGAGCCCGGTGTCGTCCCGCAGCCGGGCCACGCGTGCCTCGAGACGCGACTGGAACTCCTCGTCCACCGCGACCCGCGATTACTCCGGCAACGCGAACACGAACAGGTTGTTCCCCGCGCTCGGCCGCAGTTCGCGCGTCATGCGCAATAGCAGGCTCGAGATGCCAGAGTGCCCCGTGCTGACCGCGACGTACTGGCGCCCGTCGACCGCGTAGGAGATTGGGAATCCGGTGACCGGCGACCCCAGGTTGATCTCCCACAGGACCTCTCCCGTGTCCTGGTCGAAAGCCTTGAACCGGCCGTTCACGTCCCCGCCGAACACCAGCCCGCCGCCGGTCGCCACCAGGGAAGTGGTCGAAGCCCGCTGCTCGTGCACCCACAGGATCCTGCCTGTCTCCGCCGAAACCGCGTACACCGTCCCCTGCATCTCCTTGCCCGGCGCGAGCGTGTAGTCGACGGCGAGACCCAGGATCGCCAGGGAGGCATCCGGCGAGTCCGTGGCCATGGCCGGCATGCAAACGTTGCGCATCGGCATGTACATCGCGTTCGTCAGCGGGCTGTACGCCCCCGCCTCCCAGTCCTTGCCGCCGACGGCGCCGGGGCAGATCAGGTGCATCTGGCCGAGCGCCGTGAAGACGAAGTCCTCGTTTTCCGAAACGGCTCCGGTGGCCCCGTCGATGTCGAACACCACGTTCTGGGCGATGGTCGGCGTCGCCCAGAGGAACTCGCCCGACGCGCGGTCAAGCGTGTACACGATGCCGGTCTTGCCAGGTATGCCGGTCACGACCTTGCGCTTCTCGCCAGGGACCAAGTCCGGATTCAGCCAGCGCACCGTTTCCGGATCCGGCGCGACGACGGTGTCGACCAGCAGGCGTTCGAACGGATGGTCGAGATCCCAGTGGTCCCGCATGTGCTGGTAGTACCAGCGGATCTCCCCGGTGTCGCCGTCGAGCGCAAGGGTCGAGTTGTGGTAGAGGTAGTCCTTGTCCACGCCGTCGAGCATGAACTTGGGTGCCGGCGCGGTCACCGAAGTTCCGGCGAGCACCAGGTTCAGCTCCGGATCGTAGCTCGGCGGCATCCAGGAGCCGACGTGCACGCGCTCCTCGAAGGGGACCTCGCCCCACGTCTCGTCCCCCGGCTCGCCGGGCGCCGGGACCGTGCGCCGGCGCCAGACCTCGGCGCCGGTCAGCGCGTCGTGCGCCGTGATCACGCACGCATCCGGGCCGGCCTCCGGCATGCAGCTCCGTCCCGACACCGCCTTCCCATTCGCGATGATCGGGCCCGCCCCCTGGATGACGTAGCCCTCGTTCCCCGGGTCCAGGATCGGCGTCTCCCAGACGGGTCGCCCGGTCCTCGCTTCGAGCGCGAAGACGTGCGCATCGGAACTCGCGTCGATGATGAGATTGTCGTAGATCGCGACGTTGCGGTTGTTGCTCCCGAGCGGCCAGTAGACCGAGTTCCGTATCTCCGGCGCGACAGGGCGGACGTGCTCCCAGAGGAGGTCTCCCGTGACCGCGTCGATGGCCTGCATCACGTCGGCGGGGTTCGGCATGTACAGCACGCCGTCGTAGACGAGAGGCGTCCCGGACTGGCTGCCTTCCCGCAGGGCGCGGGTCCAGATCATCTGGAGCGACGCCACGTTCTCCCGCGTGATCTGGTCCAGCGGGCTGTACCCGTGGCCGTCCGTGGTGCGCCGCCAGCTCAGCCAGTCGGCCGGGTCGGGATCCCGGAGCATGGCGTCGGTGACGGGGACGAAGGTCGGAGCCTCCGTGCCAACGGCCGGCGCGGCGGCCCAAGCCGTCAAGGCGACGGCAACGGCCCACCGGCCGGGTGTGCGTAAGGAGCGTCGGAGGCACCTCACAACGACCCCTCCCGCAACAGCCGCTCCACGGCACGCGCCACCCCACCCTCGGTGTTCGGCGTGCTCACGAACGTCGCGGCCTGTTTCGTCGCTTCGTCCGCCTGCCCCATCGCGACCGACGCGCCGGCGGCGTTGAACATCTCGATGTCGTTCTCCGCATCGCCGAAGGCCACGACCTGTTCGGCGCCGATGCCCATGTGGCTGCAGGCGGCGCGGAGCGCGTGGCCCTTGCTCGCGTTGGCGCCGGTGGCGGTGAGGATGATCTTGCCGTTCGGGCCGATCGAGTCCGCGATGTGCACGCGGCCCGCATACTTCGGCTCCAGCTCGGACCGGATCCTCGCGACGACCGCGCTGCCCTGGATCGCCGCGACGCGCGGGAGCGACGGCTCCGCGCCGGTCAATGCCGGCGTCCACTCCAGGTTCGGCAGGTTCAGCGTCTCCGGCCCGCCGTCGAGCTTCACGAGCACGCGCTCGGAGAACGTCACCGTCGCGATGCAGCGATTGGCGTCGCACAAGGCGAAGAGTTCCGCCGCGAAGTCTGCCGGGAGGCGCTCGTCGAACACGTCTTCCCCGATGGCCGGGTCGTAGACCTCGGCGCCCGAGCAGGCGATGACCGGATCGGTCACGCCGATTTCCTCCGCGATCCGGAGCGCCATCTGCCGCCATCGCGCGGTTGCGATCAGGACCCGGTACCCGGCATCCCGCGCTTCCCGGAGCGCGCGCAGGTTCTCCGCCGGCAGGACCTCGCCGACGAGCAGCGTCCCGTCGAGGTCCAGCGCGAGCGCCTTGAACCCCATCAGGCGACCTGCGCGATCACTTCCTCGCCGAAACGCGGCAGCGCGCTCGCCGGGTCGCCGCCCAGCGCGAAGAGCGGCACGACCAGCCGGTGCACGCCCAGGTCCTCGAACTGGCGCACGGCATCCGGGCCGCCCCGGCCCGGCCACATGCAGGTGATCTCGATCTCCGAGTAGTCCCGGCCGACGTCGGCACACGCGTCCTTGAGGGGCGCCAGCAGGGCGGCGATCTCGCCGATGTCCGTACCGGGGACGTACCACCCGTTGCCATGCCGCGCGATGCGTTCGAGGATCTTGCCCTTGGAGCCGCCGATGATGACTGGCAGCGGATCCTGGACCGGCCGGGGATAGCTCTTGAAGCCGGACCATTGCACGAAGTCGCTGTCGTGCTCCACCACGTCGCCCGACCAGACTTTGCGCATGGCCTCCACGTAGTCGTCGAAACGGGCGCCACGCCGCTCAAAAGGCACGCCCATGGCGTCGAACTCCTCGCGCAGCCAGCCGATGCCGAGCCCGAGCAACAGCCGGCCGCCGGACAGCGCGTCCAGGCTCGCCGCCTGCTTCGCAAGGAACAGCGGGTTCGCCTGCGGGAGGATGTTGACGCCGGTGCCGAGCCGGATGGTCTTCGTGGCCGCAGCCACCGCCGTGAGCGCGATCAGCGGGTCGACGAACGGTGTCTCCGGGGACGCCCCCATCTTCCCGGAGGCGTCGTAGGGGTACTTCGACGCGTACTCCAGGGGCACGACGACATGCTCGAAGGTCCACACCGACTCGAAGCCCGAGTCTTCGGCGAGGCGGGCGAGCCCGACCACTTCCTCGGCCGTGCTGACGCCGATGTTGACGGGGATCATTCCTATCTGCATACGGGAGTCCGGGGGTGTCGCAAAGCGGCGCATTATGGCGGAAACGACGCGTTCGATGCCGCACGCATGTTTGTATGATCCCGCCGGCCGTCTCGAGGACCGCGCCATACGACCTCTCCTGACAGTACTCGCGCTGGGCGCGACGCTCGCTTTCGCCGAGCCGCGGTGGGAGCAGGGCATTTCGTTCTTCGGCTCCTTCAAGTACCCACCGGATCTCGCGCACTTCGACTACGTGAATCCCGACGCGCCCAAGGGCGGCACGCTCGTCCGCGCCTCGCAGTCAAACTGGAACAGCTTCACCCCGCTGCTCGGCAAGGGTGTCCCGACGCCCGGGATGAACGTCATCTTCGAGTCGGTCCTCTACGACGGCCTGCTCATGGGCAGCGACGACGAGCTGGGCACGTACTACGGCAACCTGGCCGAAGCGGTGATGGTTCCGGAGGACTACCGCTGGGCGCGCTTTCGGCTGCGCCCCGAGGCGCGGTTCCACGACGGCATGCCGGTGACCGCCAGGGACGTGGCGTTCACGTTCGACCACATCGGGAAGAGCTCGTGGGCCGGGGTACGCGTGGCCTTCAGCATGGTCGCCGCAACGGAGATCCACAACGACCGCGAGGTGACCTTCCACTTCCACGACACCGGCGGGCTGAACGCGGGGGTCGTCATCAGCCTGGGCAAGGTGCCGATCCTCCCGGAGCACTACTGGCGGGACCGGGACATCTCAGTCACCACCCTTACCCCTCCGCTCGGCAACGGGCCGTACCGGGTCGCCACGGCGGCACAGGGGCGTTTCCTGCTATACGAGCGCGTGCCCGACTACTGGGGCCGGGGACTCGGCCTGAACCGCGGCCGGCACAACTTCGACTTCATCCGCTACGACTATTACCGGGACGCCACGGTTGCCCGCGAGGCCTTCCGCAAGGGCCTCGTCGACTACCGGACCGAATCCGACCCCCGCTACTGGCGGCACGGGTACGAGATCCCGGCCAAGGACAAGGGCTTTCTCGTCAAGCGCCAGCACAACTACGCCATGTACGTCGGCATCCTGCGCGGACTCGCGATCAACGCCCGCCGCGAGCGCCTGGCCGACCTGCGCGTCCGGGAAGCGCTGACCCTCGCGTTCGACTTCGACTGGTTCAACCGCGTGCTGAACGACCACTTCAACGCACGCGTCGAAAGCTACTTTCCCCATACCCGTTTCGCCGCCACCGGCCTGCCGAGCCCCGCCGAACTCGCCTTCCTGGAACCGTACCGGGCGACGTTGCCCGAGCGTCTGTTCACCCGGCCGTTCGAACTGCCGCGCGGGGACGGCTTCGGACGCAACCGGGGGGCGCTCGGGACGGCGCGCCGGCTTCTTGCCGAGGCCGGCTGGAACGTGCGAGACGGCCGGCTACGGAACGCCGCCGGCGAGCCCTTCGAGCTGACCCTGCTCGTGCGTACGATCAGCGACGTGCGCCTGCTGACACACTACGCGGACCAGCTCCGTCTCCTCGGCTTCGACGCCAAGATCCGGCTCGTCGAGACCGCGCAGTACGTCAACCTCCTGAACGCCTTCGACTTCGACATCACCCTGAACACGTACGGGACCGCGCAGCCACCCACCGCGGAGGTGATCTCCTACTTCCACTCCGACACCATCGACAGACCCTTCACGCGGAACCGGCCCGGCATCGACCTGCCGGTCGTGGACGACCTCGTGATGCGGGTGCTGAACGCCCGCAGCCGTGAGGAACTGACCGCCGCGCAGCGGGCGCTCGATCGCGTGCTGCTGTGGCACTTCTACATGATCCCGATCGTCGGCGTCGAAGGGCCCCGGGTCGTCTACTGGGACAAGTTCGGGCGACCTGACCAGCCCGACGAGATGTTCATTGCG
>VXNE01000288.1 GCA_009840715.1 Gammaproteobacteria bacterium | reverse complement strand
GGGGTGCGGTTCTACATTCAAGGGCCGACGGCCGAGGCCCTCCAATCTGCCGTTGAGACCCGCCGCGCCCCCCGCGGGGCGGGCCGCCGCGCCGGCCCACGTCATGAACACCCATACGCAGCCGACCCCGACGTGTTGACGCGTCACGACGATGCTGCGATCAGGAGCCGCTCGACCGGGCCACGGACTCCGGTACCTCGTTCGCGGCGATCGCGTCGGCCATCCGCGCATAGCGGCGCTTGGTGTGCTGCTGGTTGGCGAACCGCTCGGCGCGGACAAGGCTCTCCCGCGCCTCCATCCGGTCGCCGAGCTGCCACTGGGCCAGGCTCTTCAGGTAATGAAACCGGTGATCGTCCCGCTTGAGCTGCAGTGCCAGGTCGAGGGACGCGAGGGTGCCGATGTAGTCGTCGTCCTGGTAGGCGACCTGGGCGAGCGCATAGTGATAGTACGGGTTGCGCCGGCGGTAGTGCTCCACGCGACGCGTGAACGCATCGGAGAGTTCCATGTCACCGAGGCCCGCGTACGCGGCGGCCAGGCCCGCCATGGCCGGACGGCTGCGCCCGTCGATCCGGAGCGCGCGGTAGTGCGCCTCCAGCGCGTGCTCGTAGGCGCCGTGCTTCGAATAGAAGGCGCCGAGATTGACCCACAGGTCCGGATTGCCGGAGTAGATCTCCAGCGCCTTGGCGAGGTACGCGAACGCCTTGCGGTTGTCTCCTCCCCGCCAATGGTTGACGGACAGGTTGTTGTAGAAGAGCCCCGCGGCGTACCGGTCGCTGACCAGCTGGCGCCGATAGTCCTCGGTATCGACGCGGTTGAAGTCCACGGTCAGGTCGCCGCGGCCGGCCCCGCGGATGTCGGCGTTGGGCACGAGCACGTTGATGTGCGTATTGCGAAACAGCAGGCCGAGGTCCGAATCGAAGCTCGGCGGCACGTCCACGACCTGGTAGCGGGCCTCGAGGCGGGCCATGCGCGCGAGGGCGACGAAGAGATTGGTGAAGGACAGGCAGTTGCCGGCCTTGGTCGCGAACGTGTCCGCCGCGGTCTGGGTCAGGTGCCGCTCGTAGCCGCGCTCGAAGTAGCCGTTCTCGACCAGCTTGCGCAGTAGCCGGGCGGCCCGGGTCACCGACGTACCCCCGGTTCGGATGCGCGGATCCACGAAGGCGCGCATGGCTTCCGTGGACTCGAGAATCGCGACTTCCGGAACCTCGGCGCTCGACACGGTTTCGCCGAACACCGCGAAGCCCGAGAGCAGGCGTTCCTCGCTGATCTCCGCGCGGCCCGGGTCCTCCGGGAGCGTCTGGCAGGCGCTGATCGCCAGGACGGCGAGCAGACCGGCCAGGCATCGAAGCGAAGGGCCGAGCGCCGGGCCTCGACGCCGACGGTGCCCGGCCGCGACGACCGCGGCGGGTAGCTGTTTTACAATGATGCGCCGCACGATCCACATGGCCATGCCATGCTAAACCCGCCGCCCCGCACAGACAACGAACCGCCCGCCAGGACGGTCCGCCGGGCCGGGCCCTGGATTCCCGCGCTCGCGGCGTGGCTCATCTGTGCGGCGCACCAGGCGTCGGCGACCTATCCCTTCGACGCCGGAGAAATGCTTGGCCCTCCGGGCGCCTTGCCCCCGTGGTCCGAGATGCTCGAGCGGCACCAGGCGCAGATCGCCAACGTCGAGGCCTGCATCGACGATCGGGACGCCTGCCCGAGGCGGGCACGGGCGCTCCACGTCATCGTCGAGAAGGGCGCCGACCTGCCCCGCGACAAGCAGATCCAGCTCGTCAACCGATACGTCAACCGCAAGACCCACCGCTACGACCGCCGCAGGACGACGCATACCGACGCCGGCAAGGTCGTGCGCATCTCCCATTGGAAGACCCTCTGGGAGTTCATGGAGCGCGGCGGCGACTGCGAGGACTACGCCACCACCAAGTACTTCCTCCTGCGCCGTCTCGGCTTCGCCCCGGAAGACCTGCGGGTGGTGGTGGTGTACGACCGCCGCTACCGCGAGCACCACGGCGTCGTGGCGGTGCGCTACGACTCCGACAACACCTGGCTGCTCGACACCGACAACCACATCTACCGGCGCAACAAGCCGGTGGAGTACCGCTACGTCTACGCCGTCAGCGAACTCGGCATCTGGGACCACGACGTGCGCGTGCGGTAACGGGCGGGGCCGCACCCACCGACACGATGCCCAAAAGCGAGTTCACCGCGGCGCTCACGCAGCGGAGTCAGGTCACCATCCCTGCGCAGGTGCGGCGCGTTCTGGGCGTCGGCCCGCGAGACAGGGTCGCTTTCATCATCGAGGACGACGCGGTGCGGCTCCGGCCCGCAGCTTTCACCCTGGAGTCCGTCTTCGGGTCCATCCACCCGAGCGAGCAGCCGGAGGACTTCGAACGGATCGTCAGGGAGGCCAAGGAGACCAAGGCGCTGCGGACGATTCGAGCCATGACCCAGGGGTGAGATTCCTCGAGACGAACGTCGTCTTTCGGTACCTCACCGGGGATGACCTGGCCAAGGCCCAGGCATGCTACGAGCTCTTCCAGCGGGCGCAGCGCGGCGACGAGGAGTTGTTCACCACCGAGAGCGTGGCCGCGGAGGTGGCGTACGTGGTTTCGTCGCCGCGCGGGCCCTACCGGCTCGGTCACGCAGAGATCGCCTCGCGCCTACACCCGATCCTGGCCCTCAGGGGCGTGCGGCTCCCGCGAAAACAGGTGTGCCTGCGAGCATTGGACTTCTTCGCGCAACACGATGGCCTCGACATCGAGGACGCCCTGGCGCTGGCGCACATGGAGCGGCTAGGGATCACCGAAAGCGTGAGCTACGACCGCGACTTCGACGGCGCGCCAGGGGTCACGCGCACCGAACCATAGGCCCTCGTGTCAGGCCCGTTCCCGGCAGGCCTGCAAACCCGCGACCGGCAGTGCGCCCTAAGGCTCCCCGCGGATGTAGTGCTCCAGGTGGTCGATGGTCTCCGCCTGCTCGGCGATGATCTCGCTGAAGAGGTCTCGCAGCGAGAGCATCCCCGTCACGACGCCCGCGTCCTCCACCACGAGGTGGCGGATGTGGTGGGTCTGCATCTTCTCGATGCAGGCCTCGACGCGATCGCGCGACGAGACCCTGACCACCTCGCGGGTCATGATCTCCGAGACTTTCGTGCGCTTCGACGACTTGTCCTTCAGGATCACCTTGCGGGCGTAATCCCGTTCGGAGACGATCCCCACGAGCTTGCCCTCCTGCAGGACGGGCAGCGCCCCCACGTGGCGCTCGGCCATCATCTCGATGGCCTCGTAGACGCTGGCGATGGGCACGATCGAGTAGATGTTACCGCCCTGCTTGTGGCGCAACACGTCCCTGACCGTCTTCATTGCGCCCCTCCTCTTCGAACGTACGTTGGCTTCGATTGTGCGCGCTTTGCGCGGCTATCGGCAAGCGGCGGCGACGGCTTCGGCCAAGCGGGCGACAAATCGCCCTCGGCCGACGCCAGGCTCGGGATACCGGGCTGATGCAGATGGCGCCTGGATCCCACGGGCAAGACCGTCACTCTTCGCTCCCATCGTAGCGGGCTTCCTCGGGCAGCATCATCGCGCGCCGCTTGCTGAACTCGGCCTCGATCAGGTCGCGGCGGGGCATCGCGTCCGCTCTCGATCTGTTCGTACGCCAACGCGTCACTTTGACGTTTTCCGCCTTCCACGGCGTACGGCCTAATGCGGACCCCGTTGTCAGCGAGGCAGCACTACGGCCCGGCCTGCTACCATATAGATCAGATAAGCTCGATAAATGATCGATACATGGGGCGCCCATGAATCAGCCTGCAACCAGACCCTGGGTCTGGGAACTCCCAAACTGGCCCACCTTCACCTGGGATTCCACGGCGCTCCAGGGCCACGTCTCCCATTTCATCACCGACACTGCCTGGCAATCGGGTGCCCTCGCCTTCCTCGTCGGCGACGACTTCGCCGACGCCCATCTGGACTGGCTCGCAGACGAAGCCCTGGAGACGTCCGCCATTGAAGGAGAGTCCCTCCAGCGCGACCCCATACGCGCGTCGCTGCTCCACTTCTTCGGGCTACGACCCACTGTCCACGCCCCGGCCGCCGAACTGGGCGTCGCAAAGCTCATGGCGAGCGTGTACCAGACCTTCAACGAGCCACTCAGCCACGAAATGCTCTGGCACTGGCACCTCACGCTGATGTCCGGAAGCCCGGCGATTCGCGAGTTGGGCCGGTACCGGGCGGGGCCCGAGCCGGCGCAGATCGTCACAGTGCGCCGCGGCAGCATGCAGAGTGCGACGCTCAACTACGTCGCGCCGTCGGGCACGCGGGTCGCGGACGAGATGGAGGTCTTCGTCGATTGGTACAACAGCGTCACGCAATCGGCGAGCGAGGCCGATGCCTTGGCCATCGCCGGGGCCGCGCATGTCTATTTCGAGTGCGTCCATCCATTCGAGGACGGCAACGGCCGGATCGGGCGGGCGCTCGCGGAGAAGGCGGTCGCCCAGTGTTTGGGCCGGCCGAGTCTCATCCCACTATCGCAGACGATCCACGCCAAGCGCGGCGCGTACTACCGCGCCCTCGAGAGCTGCCGGCATTCGCTCGACGCAAACACCTGGCAGACGTGGTTTGCGGGTACCGTCCTGGGTGCATTGGCACAGGCACGGTTGCGGCTCATCCGCCACGCCGCCCAAGCGCGGCTCTTCGGGGCACTGGAGGGCAAGCTGAACCGGAGACAGTCGACGGGGTTGCAGCGCGCGTTCCAGGAAGAACCCCGCGGCTTCGAGGGTGGGCTGAGCGCGGGCAACTACCAAACCATCACCGGGGCGTCGTCCGCCACCGCCACGCGGGACCTCGGGCAGCTCGTCGCCCTCAAGGCGGTCCGCCGCACCGGCAGCGGGCGGCACACGCGCTACTGGCTGAACGCGCCGGAACTCGACATCGTGCGCAGCAATCCGGACGAGCCGGCGGCTGCCAGACCGAAGGGCCCTCGGCCGCAACGCCGTGGCAAATTGGCCTTGCCGCCGCCCCATGTGCTCGTGAGGCCGGAGAACTGACGAACGCTTGCTCAAAGGGTTGCGGGAAAAGGGGCGCCATGCGTTGGACGGAGCTCGAGCGGGAGTCGCTCGACCCTGGCTTCGCCGCCGCTAGTGTGCTGTGTCACGAATAACTTTGTGTTTGCGGTAGCGGATTTTCGTCGCTGGCAAGGCGCGTCCGACGAACAGTGGCAGGCCCCACGTGAGGAGGCGCAACGCCGCCAGCGGCGAAAAGGCGCAGCGCAAACGCGAAGGCATTTGTGACACACCACACTAGGCCGCGGCGCGGCGCCGGGCCTCGAGCTGTTCGCGGACCTCGGCGTGGTAACGCTTGTCGATGCGGTAGCCGGCGTAGAGGCACGCGGCGACGAGCCCCCACACCATGGCGAACGGCCCGTCGACGATACCCAAGCGGAACAGCACGTCCGGGGCGATCTCCCCCGGTTGCGCGTGAGACTCCAGCATCACGTAGTAGTCGAGGGCGACGCCCGCGACGACGTGGCCGATGCCGTTCGTGGTCTTCGCGAAGAACGTCCGCGCCGAGTAGAAGATGCCTTCCTGGCGCCGCCCGGTGCGCAACTCGTGCTCGTCCGAGATGTCCGCGAGGGCCGACATGACGCTGATGTTCAGGATGGAGCCGCAGGCCGAAGAGAAGCAGCCGATCCCGACGATGAAAGCGACGAGCGTCCACGTGGTGTTCGCCGGCGCCAGGTCGAAGAGGCGCAGCGTCACCGCGAGCGACCAGAAGAAACTGACGCCCGCGGCCGTCGCGACGATCGTCCAGCGCTTGTCGAAGCGTCGGTGCGCGGCGGAAGTCAGGGCGAACCCCAAGTGGAAGCCGATCACGTTGCTGGCGATCAGCCAGCCGATCTGGCGCGGCGTTAGCTCCCAGTAGAAGGTCGCCATGTAGATGGCGAGCGTCTCGTGCGTGCCGATCATCACGGACAGGAAGAAGAGCCCGAGCAGCAGGAACAGGTAGTGCCGGTTCCGGACCGCGTCCCACATGTCGAGCAGGAGGCGGCGCGGCGAGAACCTCGCCCCGTCCGCGGGCGGCGGCTTGAGCGTCGGGATCCGGTCCCGCGTGAACCAGGCGCAACCCAGGATCGTGACCACGACGAGGACGCAGCAGAACCACACGATCGGCTCGTAGGCGGGCTGGTGGAGCTGACCCCCCTCGCTCCCGAAGAACTGGTCGAACACCAGGAACCACACGAAGCAGTGCATCAGGAAACCGCCGTAGAAGGTGAAGAGGTTGTTGTAGCTCATCACCTTGGAACGCTGGATGTAGTCGTCGGACAGTTCCGCGCCCATCGCCAGGTGCGGCACGGCGAAGAGCGTCGTGAAGGTCCGCATCAGCACGGTGAAGACCATGAACCACACGAACAGGCTGGCCTGCGAGTCGAGCAGCGCCTCGGGCGGGTGGAAGATCAGGTAGATCGTGGCCGCGAGCGGCACCGGAGCCGCGAACATGAACGGATGGCGGCGGCCGAACCTGGACCGGAAGCGGTCCGAGATCGAACCCATGACCGGGTCGGTGATCGCGTCCGAGAAGATGCCCACCGTGACGGCGAGTCCCGCCAGCGTTCCCGAGAGGCCCAGGATCTGCTGGTAGTAGAAGAACGTCAGCGCGTTGAAGATCCAGTTGGTCGCGGCCTCGCCGGTCGCGCCGAACCCGAACCACAGCTTGGTCCGGAACGCGACGATGTCGCTCCTCGATTCCGCCACGCGCTTCTTCCCCCGCCCGGAAACGCCGATGCTATCCCAAGGGGGCGACCGGTCGTCGATACGTCCGCCCCCAGCCAACCGTACACTCAATCCACGGTCCGAACGGCTCGGATCGTTGGGGTTACACTCCCGCCCGGAGGTTCCCCTGTGAGTGCACACACGTTCGTCGAACGGGCGCAAGCCCTCGCGCCCCTGATCGCCGCGCACGCCGACGAGGCCGAGCGCGAGCGCCGCCTGCCCGCCCCCATCGCCGAGGCGTTTGCGCGGGAAGGCCTCTACCGCGTTGGCGGACCCCGCGAGTTCCACGGCGCCGAGGCCGACCCGATGACCCAGATCCGCGTCATCGAGGCCGTCTCGCACGCCGACGGCAGCGCCGGCTGGAACCTCATGATCGGCATCGAGACCTTCGGCATCATCTCGGCCGGCTTCCACAAGTGCCCGGACCTGATCGCCGACCCGATGACGGTGATGGCCAGTTCCACCGCCGCGGTCGGCCGCGCCGAACGGGTCGCCGAGGGTTGGCTCGTGAACGGTCAGTGGCAGTTCGCGAGCGGCGTCCACAACGCGCAGATCTTCGGGGCCACGGTGCGGCTCCACGAGAACGGCGAGGAGGTCGACCCCGTCAACCGCTATGCGATCGTGCCGAGCGAGCAGATCGAGATCGTCGACACCTGGCACGTCGCGGGGCTGCGCGGCTCCGGTTCCCACGACGTGCGATTGACGGACATCGTCGTGCCGGACGAGCACATCATCTCCGCCATGGGAGGAACGCAGTCGGAGTCCCCGCTCTTGCGAATCCCCCTCGGCACGCGCCTCGCCTACAACAAGGTGGCCGTGGCCCTCGGCATCGCCCGCGCCGGGATCGACGCGTTCGTCGATGTCGCCACGGAGAAGCACCCCCGTTTCTCCGACCGCAAGATCCGCGAACGGCCGTTCGTGCAGCGGACGCTGGCGACCGCCGAGGCGCGCCTCCGGGCCGTGCGCGCATCGGTGTTCGAGATCGTCGAGACCGTCTGGGACGTCGTCCTCCGCGACGAGGAAGTGCCCACCCGCGAACGCGCCCTGCTCCAGATCGTCTGCTCGGATGCGGTTCGCACGTCCGCCGAGGCCGTGGACGCGGTGGTGGAGGCGGCCGGCACCACCGCCAACAAGCTCGGGCACCCGTTGGAGCGCATCGCCCGGGACGTGCGCGTGGTGCGCCAGCACTTCACCGTGGCGCCCCACCACATCGAGGACGGCGGGCGCGTGCTGCTCGGGCTCGAGGCGGAGGGGTTAATGTTGCGGATGGTCACCGCCGGCGGCCTCGCCCGCGCCGCGCAACCGCCCGCGGAGCGTCAGCCCGGCGCCTGAACGACTTCGCTTCCGCCAGCGTCCGCCCGGACTTCGGCGGCGAACCACCGCTTCGCGTGGCGACGCTCGTCCACGCAATGGTTGTAGCGTGCCTGGTGCGCCATCCACCGCCACACGCTGCCTTCGTCGAAGGGATTCAGCGACTGGAAGAGACCCAGGACCCTCGGCTCCGGCGGATTCGCGTTCCAGATGCGGTCCGGGACCCGCATGGCGGGACCTGTCAGCACGATCTCGTCGCCCGTCTCCCGGTGCGTCAGGGTCAAGGCGAGCGTCACGCGCCGATCCGAGTCCGACAGCGCCAGCTCCGTGGCGGTCACCTCCATTTGGGGCGAGTAATTGAAGCGCCGGTCGAACAGCTTTTCCCCTTCGGCCGGCTCGATGAAGTCCAGCCAGTCCGCCCTTCCGTCGACATCGGTCCCGAAAGTCAGGATCTCGCCCACCCCCCGCTCGGGATTCGCGCCGTAGTCGACATGGTCGGTTCCTATGATCCGGTGCCCGGTGGAGTGGGCATCCATGCGCAGCGCAAACGGCGCGTCCGCCCACGCCACGCCCGCGTCGACTTGAAGGGCGACCAGTTGCAGACCGACGAAGACCTCGCCGAGCTGAACGGCGTGGCGCCGGGCGTAGAGCCTGGCCAATGCCCGGGCACGATCGCCCTCCGACCTGAGCGCGCCAAACGCCCACACCTGGTAGCGTTCGACGTCGGCGCATTCGCGATGGAAGCCAATCTCGGTTCCGGCGTCGTGGACGATGGGTTCCTCCGGCTCCGAGGCGTCGAGTTTCGTCGCCGCGGCGGACGATCCGACGGTGAGGGCGACCAGCAGCGCCGTCGCCAGATAGCGGTTTCTTGACATCTCGCGTCCTCCCTGTGCTTACCGCGTGCAATGTGCACTCGCGTGGAGGCGGGGGGGGGGGGGGGGGGGGGGGGGGGGGGGGGCGCGGGGGGCGGGGCGCGCGGGGGCCGGCGCGGCCCCCCGCCGGGGGGGGGAGCGGGGGGGGGGGGGGAGGGCGCGTGGGGCGGGCGGG
>VXNE01000150.1 GCA_009840715.1 Gammaproteobacteria bacterium | reverse complement strand
CGGACGCGTCGAAGTAGAACTGCAGCGTCTGGTTGTAACGGAAGAAGAGGTCTTGCCGGTTCTGGGCTCCGTGCGTGGCCGTGGAAAGACCGTCGTCCCGGTCGAGGTCCAGACTGTTGAGCGTGTGGTTCTCGGTGGCGTGGCCGTGGTGGCGGATGTCCTCGAGCATCTCCCGCCAGTCGACCCTGGGCATGTGCATGTAGAAGTCGACCTCATCGAGCGCGGTCTCGTCCGCCTGCACGCCGCCCTTGCACTCGACGCCCTCGAAGGTCAGCACGAACACCTCCTCGAACACGCTCTCGTCCTCGCCCGTGACGACCAGGCCCGCCGTGCAGTTGCAGTAGCCGCCGCCGGCGCCCTGGTAGCTCTCTTCGCCGTTGAAGACCTCCGCCACCGCGCCGAACCAGGCTTCCGAGGGGAACCTCGCCATCACGCGGCTTCCGGCAGAAAGCGCCGCATCTCCTCCGGAATCCGGTCCGGGGCCCGCGGCACGCGCAGCCACTCGCAGGCGCCCTCGTAGCGCGCCATGAACTCGCGCATCATCGCCTCCCAGGTCGCCATGCCATGGGTGCGCGCGCCTTCCACGCCGCCGCCGAAGATGATCGCGAGCGCCTCGCGCATCACCGGGTCGCGCAGCTCACGGGCGAAGAGACGGTCACCGATGAAGAGCAGCGTCGCGAGCACCGTCGACTGGGCGTCCACGTGGGCGATCGAGTACTTCAGGTGGTCCAGGGCGTACGCCATGTGCCGCGCGCGGTCCTGGATGACGTGTCCGTAGATGAACCGCTCCGCGTCGTTGTGCGCGAAGCGTTCGAGGTAGCGCAGGATCGTCATCGCGTAGCTGCCGCGCAGCAGGAAGAGATACGTGACCGCTTCCGTCCAGCCGCCGCGGCTCTCGAGGATCATGCGGTTCACCTCGCCCGGCGACTCGAGCCCGAGACCGCCGCCGTTGTAAAGCGCACGCTTGCGGAACACCTCGTAGTGCCGTCCCGCGTCAAACGTCGCGGTCGCCAGGAACTGCTTGACCTCGTGGTAGCCGTAGGCCATCTGGTGCTGCCACGACGAGATCGTCTCGATGTCCACGTTCGCGTACTGCGAGAGTTCCGTGCACACCTGGCACACCGCGCGTTCGACATCGTCCGGGAGCGGCTCGATCGTGTCCCAGGGGACGTCCGTCGCCGGCGCCCAGCGCCGCTGGATGGCTTCCTCGTAGAGGTCGGCCGCGCAGTCCGCCCAGATCGCCGCCTTCTCCCGGATGGCGTAGCCGACCGGGGGCATGCCCTTGCGCGCGATGGCGCCGCGTGGATTGCGCGTCTGGTCGTGCCACTCCGTCGGGATCTCGCCGTAGATGCCGACGTTCAGGCTGCCGAGCGTCAGGCCTTTCTTGCCCGGCTTCACGCGGACGCCCCACTGACGCGACTGGTTCATCCACTCGAACGTCGGATTGGGCACCGGGGTCATGATGTTGGCGCCTTCCGTCGAGACTGTCTCGACCCGTCTCGTGGAGGACTTCGCCTGTGCGCGTTTTTTCTTTTGCGAGGGCTTCCCCCTCGCGCTCCCCGGCTGAGGGCTCTTTGCCTGCGAGGGGTTCCCCCTCGCGCTCCCCGGCTGAGGGCTCTTTGCTTGCGAGGGGTTCCCCCTCGCGCTCCCCGGCTGACGGCTCTTTGCCATCTCGAGTTACCCCGTCTTGTATCTCTACGCAATGCAAAGCGCCCGCCGGGACGGCGGGCGCGTGCTGACTCTTCGCGCGCTTGCGTCGCCTACGCGGCGATCTCGGCCAGGATTTCCGGAACCTGCGAGCGGCCGTTGTCGAAACGGTCGCCGAAGCCCGCGCTCCTGACGCGCTTGATGTACTCGGAAAGCTGACGCCGGCGGATGGCGATGAGCTTGTTGCGACCTTCGTCGAAGTGCTTCTTGCCACCGCCGAGCAGGATCGCCATGGACTCCGAGGTGGTCGGGAACTGACCCGCCGGGTTCTGCGAGCCCGCGAGAATCCCCCGCTCCGCCTCGTCGAGGTAACAGTGGATCTCCTCGTGGCGTTCCGGCGCCGTCTCGGCCATGTAGCGCATGTGCATGACGCCGAACGCGACGTGCCGCGCCTCGTCCTGCGCGCACAGCCGGTAGATGGCTTTCTCGGCGTCGTTGTAAGCCATCAGCTCGCCCATGCGGAAGATGGTCAGCACAGCGCCTTCGCCGGAGATGTGCAGGCGGGACGACATCTCGGTGAAGTCCCGCGACAGGTCGATGCTGCCGACGACCCCGGCGGTGCCGCCGGTCGCCTTCATCAGGCCACCGCCGTTCGCGAGGGCGCGCTTGCGGAAGACATCCATGTGCCGCGACTCGTCCATCACCTGGCAGAGGAGCACGTTGCGCGCCTCGAAGAAGTCCGGCGTCGTCTGCGCGATCCAGCGTGCCGGTACGTCGCCCGCCACGAACTCGACTTCCGTGAGGAACGTGTCCATCGTGCACTGGGCCTGCTCGATGTCGTCCGGAAGCGGCTCGATGGTGTGCCACGGGATATCCGTCGCGGAACTCCACTGGCGCTGCAGGGCTTCCTCGTAGAGGAACGAGGCGTTGTCGAGCCAGATCTCGCTCTTGGTGCGCACGGCGTAGTTGCCGATGCGGTAGGAACCCGGGCGCTCGGCCGCGCCTCTCGGACGTCCCGTCTGGTTGTCGCTCTCGACCGGCGGGTTGCCGTACTCGCCGAGCTGGATGTCGGCCAGGGTCAGGCCGTACTTGCTCTGCTCGGCCTTCGTGTCCCACGGTCCGTGCTGGTCCATCCAGCCGAGGTCGAGATCGTGTCCGGCGTCGAGTTGCACCGCTTCGCTCATGAATCACTCTCCAAGGACAAGCGCCCTGTTCCGGGCTCGCAGGAGGTCGAGAACGACCCGTCAAGGCGGGTACTATACCCGGCGGTTCAGGATTCTCAACAGGCCGCGCGCGAATTCCCCCGCGCCGGTCGCCGCGGACGCGAAGGAGCCACCGAGCGATGGGCTTCGAGCTACACCCCAGGCTGACGAGAGACTGCGAGACGCTGTGCGAACTGCCGCTCTCGACGGCGCTGCTCGCCCGCGACCCGCGCTTCCACTGGGTGATCCTCGTACCGCGTATCGCCGGGCTCCGCGACCTGCACGATGTCCCTGCTGTGCATCGCACCGCGTTGTTCGAGGAGATCGAGACGGTTTCCGAAGCCCTCGGGCGCATCGTCGAGGCGGACAAGATCAACGTCGCGGCGCTCGGCAACCAGGTCTCGCAGCTTCACGTGCACGTCATCGCCCGCCGCACGGACGACCCGGCATGGCCGGACCCGGTCTGGAGCGCACCGTCCGCCGACGCGCCGTTGGCGGGCGTCG
Source organism: Gammaproteobacteria bacterium (assembly GCA_009840715.1). Taxonomy (GTDB): domain Bacteria; phylum Pseudomonadota; class Gammaproteobacteria; order Pseudomonadales; family Azotimanducaceae; genus VXNE01. The sequence continues at coordinate 5,794 of VXNE01000150.1, read as the reverse complement.
AGCTTCTCGCGAGAGCGAAACGAATCAGGGAGGAGATCTCCGCATGAAGAAATGGCAATGCATGACCTGCGGTTTCATCTACGACGAGGCCGCCGGGTACGCCGACGACGGGATCGCCCCCGGAACGGCTTGGGACGATGTGCCCGAGGACTGGCTGTGCCCGGAGTGCGGCACGCCGAAGAGCGATTTCGAGATGATCGAGATCGGCTGACTTTTTCTTGCGAGGGGTGCCCCCTGCGCGGGCCGCCCTCGCTCTCCCCGGCTGAGGGCTCTGAGGACGGACGCAATGCGCGAAGAGATCGAACGCATCCTCGAGATGCAGGAGCGCGGGGAACTGACCCGCGAAGAGGCGGCGGCGCGCATCGAGGCCCTCGCCAGGGACGCGGCCGGCGCGCGTGAGCGGAGCCGTCCGTCGTTCGAGGACCTGGAACGTTCCATCGGCAACCTGGGCCGCGAGTTCGGCAACGTGCTCGCGCGCGCCTCGAAGGGCATCGGCGAGGCGTTGCGGCCCGAGTCCTGGGTGAACGAGACCAACCCGGCGACGTTCTCGAAGGCGGAGCCGCCCGGCGGGGACGACTTCCGCTGCGAGGGCAACAGCCTCAACCTCGCCCGGGTCACCCGCATGCGGCTGTTGGAGTCGACCTTTGCCGACAACGAGTTGCACGCCGCCGGCATCGAGCGATTCGACTGCGACGGTTCGGTGTTCGCCCGCAACGCGCTGCGGGCGTCGTCGATCGAACGCTTCGAGCTCGAGGACGGGACCGTCACGGACAACCAGTGCAACGCCAGCCGCCTCGCCGCCTGGCGCCTGTCGTCCGCCAGCGTCGAACGATGCCGCCTGAACGCGACGCAGGCCACGGACGTGGCGCTCTCCGGCAGCACCATCCGCGAAGCCCGCTGGAACGCGGTGCAGTTGAGCGGCATGACGCTCGACGACGACACCGCCCTGGACGGGCTGGCCCTGAACGGTGTCGCCGGCCGCGACTGGACGTTTCACGACACGAAGCTCATCGACTCGAGTGTCAGCGGACTGCGCATCGTGGGCCTCACCTGCCGGAGCACGCGCCTCGCGCACTGCACGCTGCGCCACGGCGACTGGGTTCGCGGGATCGATCCCAGGGAGCGCTTCGCACTGCGTAACGTGCGGATGGAGCACACCGTCCTCGAACACTGCGAGTTCGTCGATTGCCGCCTCGACGACACGACGTTCGAGCACGTGGAGGTTTCGGGCCTCGTGTTCCGCGACGTCGACTTCAGCGGCATGACGCTGAAGTCGTCCGAGGAGCTCGCGGAGCTTGCCAGCACTGGCCGCGAGTCCGACTGACGGCCGGGGGTTCTGGCTCAGGGCCCGGCCGGAGCTTCCCGGTCCGGCCCCAGCACCGCGGCCGGGACCGGCGCGTCCTCCCAGTCCTCGAACAGCGGACCGCGCCCGGCCTCTACGAGTTCGAGGCCGCGCGCTATGCCCTCGTCGATCAAGACCAGGAGCGGCACCTGCCGACCGCCCCGCAATGCGAGTTCGATGCGACCCTTCGAGCGGTCGCCTTCGTCGTCGACGATGTTGTACTCGCAACGTTCCACACCGTCTTCGCCGACCGCATGTGCGGTACGCGTCATCGTGTAAAAGTGCCTGCCGTTGTTGAGCACCTGTTCCGCCTCGCAGCGCGCGTGCACCCATAGCGCGGACATCAGGTCCACGCCGGCCGGCGCGGCCCGCTCCGGGCGCAGCTTGCCGTCCTTCAGCTGGCGGAGGACACCGTCCGCCACCCGGATCGTGCGGTCCTTGCGCCGGTCCTTCTCGTGCAGCACGAGCGTTTCCGGGATCGCCCTGCCCTCCTCGATGTGCCCGGTAACGACGAAACGCGCGTTCCATGGGGCGAGGACGTCCCACATGCCGTGGGTGCGCATCCTCCCCCGCACGCGGTAGCGCTCGCCGTCGGACTCGACGCGCACGTACGCTGAGCCCGCCTCCGCCCCGCCGATGACGCCGCGATACTCGAGGTCGAGGGCCTGCGCCGGCAGTACGGCCGCGAATGCCAGCGGCAGGAGCGGAGTCAGACGTCCGGCCATGGCGCCCGGGTCACTCCGGGATGGGGATGTCGTTTACCTTCATGGGGACATCGTAGCCGCGCTGCACGGCCGGACGCTGCGCGATCTCGACGTACCAGCGCTTGAGGTGCGGGAAGTCCGCCCAGTCTATGCCCTGCCACTCGTACCGGGAGATCCAGGGCCACGTCGCCATGTCCGCGATCGAGTACTCGTCGGCGAGATACGCGCGGTCCGCAAGGCGGCGGTCCAGCACCCCGTAGAGCCGCTTCGCCTCGGCGGCGTAACGCTCCTCGGCGTAGGGGGCCTTGCCGACGTTGAAATGCAGGAAGTGGTGTGCCTGGCCGAGCATCGGGCCGACGCCGCCCATCTGCAGCATGAGCCACTCCAGGGTGGTCCAGCGGTCGGGGCCTCCGAACCGGCCCGTCTTGTCGACCAGGTAGAGCAGGATGGCGCCCGACTCCATCATCGACCGGCCCGTCTCGCGATCGACGATGGCGGGGATCTTGTTGTTCGGGCTGATCGCGAGGAACGACGGCTCGAACTGCTCGTCCTTGCCGATGTGGACCGGGTGGACCTCGTAGTCGAGCCCGAACTCCTCGAGGGCGATGGAGATCTTGCGTCCGTTCGGGGTCGGGAACGTGTAGAGGTCGATGGTCACTACACGTCCCCCGAGGCGTCCCCGGCGGGGGCGCCTTCCTCGGCTTCCGTCGGCGTCGGCGCGATTTCCGGCGGCTTCGTCAGCTTGTAGAGCACGCGGTCCGTCTGCCCGCGGATCGCGGGGTCGAAGACCATGGTCGTGCGGTCGTCCGCCGGGTTGCGGAGCACGGCCGACGACTCGACGATGAAGCCCGACGCCTCGAGGATCGGTGCCGCACGCACGACGTCGAGGCGGTGCAGGCCGGTGTTGTCCTTGTCCGCGTCGCCGTAGTGGTCGACGATGCCCAGCACGCCGCCCGGCTTCAGCAGCATCTTGACGACCCGCAGGAAGCCCGCCGCCGCCGCGTCACCTCCCCAGACATCCTCGCCCAGGCCATTGTGCACGTCGTGGAAGTTGAGCGCCGTGAACGCCGCATCCAGGGAACCGGGCTCCATGCCCAGTTCCGGCAGGTCGCGGTCCACCCGCTCGACGTTGCCCAGCCGGCCGTCCGCCAGCCGCGCCGTCATCGCCTTGTCGTACATGCCGTCCGCAAACTGCAGGAACAGTGGGGTGTTCTGCGCGTAGACCCTGCCGGTCGGCCCCACGGCCAGTGACAGCACTTCCGTGTAGTAGCCGCCGGAGGCCATCAGGTCCATGACCGTCATGCCGTCGCCGATGCCCAGGTACGCGATCACCTCGGCGGGCTTGCGGCCCGCGTCCCGGGCGCGATCCTCCGCCGCCCGGCTGTCCGAGCCCAGCGCGGCGGCCAGGTCGGCGTTGGCGTTCCAGCCCAGGCCGAACGCCACGAGCGCGGCGGTCCACGCGATCTTCCGGTTCATCGAGCCTCCGTGCGTCCGGCAAGAGGCCGCAACCGTTGCACAATACGACGCGAAGTCAAGACCTTTCCTCGGGGGGACGCGCATGGACATCAGGAAGACGTTGGCCATCACGGAGACGGTACACGCCAACGAGTCCGGCCAGGCGTGCCCGCCCATCGTCCGTGTCGCCCACGTCGCCGTCCTCCGGAATCCCGTCGCCGGCATTCTCGAAGCCGACCTCTCGGCCCTGTTCGACCTCGGCGGACTGGCCGGAGAGCGGCTCGCGGGGGACGCGGTGGCCCTGCTCGGCGGCCCCGCCGTCAGCTATGGGAAGGCCGCCCTGGTGGGCGTAGCGGGAGAACTCGAGCACGGCGCGGCCATGCTGCACCCCAAGCTCGGCAAGCCCCTCCGGGCAGCCGTGGGAGGCGGGAAGGCCCTGATCCCGTCGAACGCGAAGGTGGGCGCGGCGGGCACACCAATCGATATTCCGCTCGGCCACAAGGACGAGGCCTGGTCGTTCGACCATTTCGACACGATGACGGTCATGGTTCCCGACGCGCCGCGACCCGACGAGATCGTGCTGGCCGTGGCGGTGGCTGACGGCGGGCGCCCGCTGGCCCGCTCCGGAGACAAGCCGCTCGCGTAGCCCGAGATGCCGAGAGCGAGATGTTCAGACGAGACGAGATGGTCGCTTTGCGGTAGCGCCTTTTCAGCGACGAAATGTCGCGGCCGCGCGGCGAATGCGATGCCGCGGCCCGGGCCGCTGGTAAGCCGCCACCTCGCTCATACCGAGCGAAGCGTTCCCCGAGGCCACGGAGGCCAATGTTCCACGGCTCCGCGAAATGACGGAGTGCGTCCCGGCATCAGCCACTACACCCGCCCGGACGAGGGCGTCCCGAAGCGGATCTCTACGCCTATCTCTGAGCGCTGCGCGAAGCCGGGCATGGGCCGTTAGCACTCAACCCGATGACCGCGCTAGCTAGGCGCTGTACGAACCCGCGCTGACCAAAGCGTCCCTGGCCTGATCAAGCGAAGACAGAAAGAACCTGCGGTAGCACTCGTGCAAACCGACACCAGCCGCCTCCAGTACGTTTAGACGCCTTACCCTGGCGGAAGCGTCCCATCCCCAACTGTCCGGTGGACGAACCCACTCCGCGGATAGGCCACTCCAGTCGTGCACAGCCGCATCGGCACCACAAAGGGCGAAGTAGGCAGAAGGGAGTTGGAGCCGCGAGGCATCCCACTCAGCGTCACTCCGACCGAAGTCGAACCCAAAGTAGTAGTAGATGTCATTGTCCCCGATGAACGCCGACTGATACGACAGATCATTCCGGTCATAGCTCCACTTGCTACCGCTGCGCCCGTCGTTCCTGCACGCATCCCAGACCTCATCAAGGATCTTCAGCAACTGGCTTTGAATCCTTCCCTTGTACGCGACCGCCATCGCCAAGTCGTGTGCGCCTAACCCCATCTCCATGCCCCATGCCTCCATCAGGTCGAGCAACTCCCGCACGAGAACGCCCGTCCGATCGGAGCGGTCCCCAACCCACTTCTTGAGCCAGTCGTAAAGTTCAAACCAGTGCGCGTTCCGAAAGTAAACCGCGCTGCACGACGACCTGAACTCGCTCCGCTCATGCATCGTCATGTACACGAGCGTCCTAGTTTCGAGTGCGTCTTGCCGGGCCAGATAGCCCTCGTAACGGGCAAGCTGGCCGTCCCCTTCCTTCGCATGCAGCTTGTTCTCGAACACGACCAAGTGACGCCCGTCGCTGTGATCCCGGGCCTCGATCCACATGTCCAGCCGGAGCCTGTCGCCATCGACATCGACAACTCTCTGTGTCACGACCCGCGGACCTCTAACCTCTCGATCAGTTACCCACTGCATGAGAGCGCACGCCACCTCCGGACACGCCTCCAGCACACCTCCGAAGGCCTCCGTAAAGAAGTCCTCCTTTGGCGACCGCCCTTCCGTAGGCTGGTACTTGAAAAGTCTGTCGAGCAAGCTGCGCATGCCTACGAGCATCTACAGCTCAGAGCCATCCTCTCCCTCGCCGGTCGCTTCAGCGTCCTCCGCTTCCAGGGCTAGGTCTTCGAGGTCGACAGCGAGCCGCTCCGCCACGTACTTCGCGATCTCGAACTGCCCGGGAAAGCGGTTCGAGGTGGCGACGTAGTCGTCCTCCTCCTCGAGATGGAAGAGGGCCAGTTCGTGCGCGCCCGCGTCGTCCGCGAGAACGAACCGCGCCGTCGGCTCGTCGGGCAGCTCGACGTCCACGATGCCGAGCACGTTCAGGCC
>VXNE01000503.1 GCA_009840715.1 Gammaproteobacteria bacterium | reverse complement strand
GGCGTGGCGGGCTTGGGGGTCCTCCCGGTGCTGGTCGGCGCGCCCAACTGCGCGGCCGCGGCGCCGGGCCGCGGCCGGGGCGGGGGGGGCGGGCGCGCGGCGGCCCGGGCCGGCCGGCTCTGCTTCGGCACGATCGACAGCTTCCTGATCTGGCGGTTCACCGGCGGCCAACGCCACTGCACAGACGCGACGAACGCGTCCCGGACGCAGCTCTACGATCTCGCCCACCACGCGTGGAGCGACACCCTGCTCGACTATTTCGACATCCCGGTCGCGCTGCTTCCGGAAGTGAAGGACTGTGTCGACGACTTCGGCGTCTGCGACGCATCCCACTTCGGGGCGGCGATCCCCATCCGGGGCGTGGCTGGCGACCAGCAGGCGGCGCTCGTCGGCCAGGGATGCCTGCGCCCCGGGATGACCAAGAGCACCTACGGCACCGGGTGCTTCCTCATGACGAACACGGGCCCGGCGAAGCTGGCTTCGGACGCGCGGCTGCTGACGACCGTCGGCTACCGGCTGGGCGGCGAGACGACCTTTGCCCTCGAGGGCAGCATCTTCGTGGCCGGGGTGGCGGTGAAGTGGCTGCGCGACCGACTCGGCCTGATCGAAACCGCGGCCGAGACCGAGGCGATCGCGCGTCGGATCGGCGGCGACACCGGCGGGGTCCATGTCGTGCCGGCGTTCACGGGTCTCGGTGCGCCGCACTGGCGTGCCGACGTCCGCGGCGCGATCACGGGCCTGACCCTCGACGACGGCCGCGACGAGATCGTGACGGCGACGCTCAAGAGCGTGGGCTTCCAGACCGCGGACCTCGTGGCCGCCATCGCCGGAGACGGCGTGTCGGTCGAAACCCTCCGGGTGGACGGCGGCATGGTCGCCAACGACTGGTTCTGCCAGTTCCTCGCCGACGTGCTGGGCGTCGGCGTGGAACGGACGCCGCTGCCCGAGACCACCGCGCTCGGCGCGGCCGCGTTGGCGGCGGTGGGGGCGGGATTGGTCGAGGACACGGCGGCGATGACGACCGCGGACGGCGAACGCCGTTTCCTGCCGGCCGTTGCGCCGCGGACGCGAACCGCCTGGCTCGACGGGTGGCATGCCGCGGTGGAGCGGCTACTCGGAACCTGAGTCGCGAGCGACTCGCCGCCTTCTCTATTGGTCCGTCGGTCTCGATTGCCCGGAGTGCCACGCCAGGTGGACGGGCTGCCCGTCCGGGGCGACGCGCCCGAGGGCGCCGCGGGCCTTCATCGAAGCGGGGTGGAGCCACGCCCGGGTGTCCGGATAGTCGGGCGTTCCGGGCGCCGTCCCGCCGTCGAGCGTCTCGAGCGCACCGCGTAACGCGTCGAGGACATCCGCACCGAACCGTTCGCGCCAGCGGGCCTCGATTTCCATGACCACTGCGGGGTAGGAGTCGCGGATGCGTCGGGCCTTTGGCGTCAGGTAGACCATCCGCGAGCCGTCGCGAGGCCCGCCGGGCTCGACGACCACGCAGAGATGCCGCTCCGGGGCCGATTTTCCGGTGCCGACGACGTCGCAGATGGAACGCGCCCGCGCCAGCGAGATGGCGTCTTCGGGTACCTGCGCGAGGAATACCGAGGCCGCGCTCAAGGGTCCTAGGTGCTCCTCCTCGTAGTCGATGGTGAACGCGGCCAGGACCCTCGACAGCAGGGCGGACAGGGGAAGACCCGTCGCGGGCACGGACGTGTCTCGCGGGACTACCGGCCACTCCGTTCCGCGTCCCGGGACGCGCGGCGGGCCCGGGTCCGCGGGGAGGTAACAGCCGCCGGTGAGCGACGGATCGCTCGGGCCGTAGCCGGTGAGGTACCAGGGCCACTCGAGGTCGTGGGTCGCCACCATCCCGGCGAGCGCCCCGCGCAAGCTCTCGATGACGGAGGACCCGTGCCGATGGCGCCATGCGTTCTCGACCTCCGCGAGTCGCCGTCGGGCTGCGGCTTCCAGCGTCTTCGCGGGGTCCGTCAGCCGGAACGCTCGGCTCCCGGCGCCGCCAGGCTCGAGCCAGCCGAGGCGTGCTAGATCGCGCAGCACGACGCGGACGACGCGCTTCGCGAGCACGGCGCGCGCACCGAGTTCCCGGTCCGTGAGCGCCTCTGCACCGAGGACACGCAGGACGTTGGACCACACGGGGAGCGTTGGCACCTCCGCGCCCGCGTCGCCGTAATCCCGCTCGAAGGCGATCAGGACGTGGCTCAGCAGGGTCGGGAGCGGCACCGCCCCCAACTCCCGCAGCGGGCGTTCCGGCGCGAGACACTCGGTACCCGCGTAGCCGAGCGCCCGCGCGAATCGCTGGGCGTCACGGGCGTCCAGGGACAGCCGCAAGCCGCGGTCTCGCACGATCGCCCGCGGCGACGCGCCACGTCGAAGGATGTGCTCGAGCGTGAGTCGGGCCGCCATCCCGGCGGGACTGTCGTCAAAGGACAGCTCCGCGAGGACGCTGGACTCATCCGGACGGCAGCGGCTCTCACCGGGCACGATGCCGGCGAACTCACCGACGATGCGGTTCAGGCGGTCGGCTACCGCCGCGGTCGAGGGCATGCGCTACCGCACGCGCTCCACCGTCGCGCGCGCCAGCGCGTCGAGCGGGCCGTGGCGCAGGCCGAGCCCCTCCAGTAGGCGGAGCGCTTCCGAGAGCGTGTCGTGGGCCAGCGACCGTGCCCGATTCAGGCCGACGAGCGCGGGATACGTGTTCTTGCCGAGGGCCGCGTCGGAGCCGGCCGGCTTGCCGAGCCGCTCGCTTGGCTGGGTGACGTCGAGCACGTCGTCCACGATCTGGAAGGCGACGCCGAGCCGTTCGCCGAAGGTCGTGAGGTGCCGGAAACGCCGGTCGTCGATGTCCGGCAGGGCGCACAGCGCGCCGAACTGCACGGCTACCCGGAAGAGCCGGCCCGTCTTCGCCGCGTGCATGCGTTGCAGTTGGGTCAGCGACAGCGGGGCGGCACCGGTCGCGTCCATGTCGCACGCCTGCCCGCCGACCATCCCGCGCCAACCGGCGGCCTCCGCGAGCAGCCGCACCATGCGCAGACGCGTGGTTTCCGGGACGCCGGGCGCAGCGGCGAGGACCTCGAACGCCAGGGTCTGCAATCCGTCGCCCACGAGCACCGCGGTCGCCTCGTCGAAGGCGATGTGACACGTGGGTCGCCCGCGGCGGAGGTCGTCGTCGTCCATGGCGGGGAGGTCGTCGTGGACGAGCGAGTACGCGTGGACGAATTCGATCGCGGCGGCGGGGTCCGCCGCGGTTTCGACCGATCCGCCGAGGGAGGCGCACGTGGCGCACGTGATCGCGGGCCGCAGCCGCTTGCCCCCGCCGAGCGCGGCGTAGCGTAACGCCTCCACGAGCTTCGGGGAGAGGTCGGACCGCTCGGGCAGGTGCCGGGCGAGGGCGTCTTCGATCGGAGCGGCGAAGCGGGCCGTGACCGCCTCCGCGGCCGCGCCGGCGTCATCCGCCATCGGCGCCCGGGGCGGCTTCCGGGAGGGGAGTCTCGGTGCCGTCCTCCATCAACGCCTTGACGCGCAGCTCCGCCTGCTCGAGCGCGGCCTGGCACTGACGCGTCAGCCGCACCCCGCGCTCGAAGGCCTGCAGCGACTCCTCCAGGGTCAGGGAGCCTGTCTCCATCCGCTGCACGAGGGCCTCGAGCTCGGCGAGCGCGGCCTCGAAGTCGAGAGGTTCGGTTGCTTCGCTCATGGTGCAAAGAGTACGCGGACGGAGAGGAGGGGGACAGTCCGGGTCCCCACCGGTCCGGATCCCGACCGAGTCAGTGAGGCCTCGTGCGGGTGTTCGCCCAGGCACCGGGCCCGATAACCGAACCGGTAGCTATTGGTGCTTCCAGCAAGGCGCGGTCGCCGGTGATGAGCGTGCTGCCTGCATGGGCATGCAGGAGTGCCCAAAGGTGGTCGTCGCCCGGGTCCGGAGCACTGGGTCCGCCGCCGGGCTCGCGCCACATAGCGTTGGCTGCAAGCTCGGCGAGCACGGCATCGACCTCGGACTCGGTCAGGCCGTGACGTCGTGTCAGCTTCGGCCGCAGTAGCACCGACCGGTACTCGGCCAGCAATGGTGGCGAGAGCAGATACACGAGCGTTCCGGCAAGCATCGCGTCCAGGATCAACACCACCGGGCTGCTGGGGGACGCGGCCAGCAGCCCTGCCACCACAACGTTCGTGCCGACTACATAGACCGGTGGGCTCATCCCTCGCGCGTTGCGCGGGTCTCTTCGACGGCCAGCTCAAGGGCCTTGCCGGGCGCCAGCCGCGCGCGTTCCCGCGCCTGGGCAACCAGGGCACGAGCGCTTGCCTGGTCCCTGATGCCACGCAGACGCAGGCTCTCCTCGATGATGGAAGTGATGGTGCGGCCCTGGCGGGCGGCCGTCTCCTTCAAGGCGCGGTGCATCTGGTCGTCGAGTGTGATTGTCAGTCGGCTCACAGGAGCGTCCTCATCGGGCGTCCAGCTGCGGACTTTAGCAGGAATACACCAACTCACCAAGTCATCTAACACGCACGTCGGAGGCCATCGCGGATTTCCGGTCGCGCATCGGCGATTGTGGATCCAGGGCTACCCCGCGGCGTAAGCGGAGTCGAAGTCCTGACCCTCGACGGGATGCCAGCGTGCGGACTCCTCGTCCACGGCGATGAGACCGGCCTCCTGGAGCGTCGAGAGTTCGCCCCTGACTTCCCACGCGCCCATGGGACGATTGCGTCCGCGCATGTACGCGACCAGGTCGCCGACCTCGACAACGCCGCCGTTGCCATTGGCCAGTTCCATGAAGCCTTCGTAGACGATGCGCGTTTGCCGCCGGGCTTCGCTCACCGGTCGCAGTCCGAGAAAAGTGGCGTGCCTTTTACCAGAAACGCCTTTCGCCCGCCATGAAGTGGCGGGCCGGCGCCTGCGATAAGCTGCGCGCTTTCTTCATGGCGTGTCGGGACGACGACCCCGGGAAGCGGAGGCCGTGGGTCTCTCTTCCGCGCGCGCTCATCCAGTCGATTTGGAGGCCGCCTTGCAGGAAATCCACACCTTGTGTGTCTACTGTGGCGCGAGTTCGGGGCGCGATTCCATGTTCACGGAACACGCGCGCGCGTTCGGAGCCGCCTGCGCCGCGCGGGGGCTCGGGATCGCATTCGGCGCGGGCGGCATCGGGCTTATGGGGACCGTGGCGGAGGCGGCGCTGGCGGGCGGTGGACGCGTGGTGGGGGTCATTCCCCGCGCGCTGGAGTCCGAGATTCCGGCGACCGGCCTGACCGAACTCATCGTGGTCGACGACATGCATGCCCGCAAGCGGAAGATGTTCGAGCTGGCCGACGCCTTCGTGTCGCTGCCGGGCGGCCTCGGCACGCTGGACGAGACCGTAGAGATGGTCACCTGGCGGCAGCTCGGTCTGCACGACAAGCCGATCGTCCTGGCCAACAGCGGAGGCTACTGGGACCCGCTGGTATCGCTCTTCGACCATGTCGTCGCCACGGGGTTCGCCCACGGCGACGCCGCGGACCTGTACACGGTGGCGCCGTCGATCCAGGGCGTCTTTGACGCGCTCGGCGTCTGAGGCGCCGTCGCGCCGGGTCCGCTACTCACGCCAGGCCCGTCCGGCTTCGTAGCTTGCCAGGCGCGCAAGCAGTTCCCCGCGGCGGCGGTCGTCCACGTCGATGCGCTCGAGCGCCAGGCGCTGGGATGCGATCGCCCGGGCGAAGTCCCCCTCCTCGGCCAATGCCGCCGCCAACGTATCGAGGGTGTCGGCGTCCTCGGCCTGTTCCACCGCGCGCTCCGCGAGGTGCAGGGCCAGCGGGCCGTTGCGCACCGCATCGCGCCGCGAGGTAGCGAGAATCCAGGCCGCCGCGTTCTGCGCCGCCGCATGACCGGCGCCGGCGGCGCGCTGCAGCCAATGCACGGCCTCGTCGAGCCGGTCTTCCGCGGGTTCCGTGAGCAGCATCCGCCCGAGGCGGTACTGGGCGACCGCGTCGTCGGCTTCGGCGCCTTGCCGATACCAGCGTTCCGCAAGAACCTCGTCCCGCGCGGTCCCCGCGCCGGTCTCGTACAGGTGGCCGAGTCCGGTGTAGGCGGCCGCGACCTGTCGGGCCGCCGCTTGCGTGTAGAGGGCGAGGGCGCGGTGCGGATCCCTGGGCAAGCCCGCACCGAGGACGTACAGGTGCGCGAGCGCCGCCTGCGCATGCCCGGAGCCGGCGGCCGCTGCCCGCTCGAAACGCCGCGCGGCTTCGGACGGGTCGGGTGTTCCGAACTCGCCGTCCCGAAACATGTGGCCGAGCGCGAGCGTCGCCGCCGCGCTGCCGGCGTCTTCCGCCCGTTCGTACCAGTGGCGCGCGGCTTCCGGGTCCGGCGCGTCGGTGAACGCGCGCCTGAAGCTCCGCGCCAGGTGGACGTAGGCTGGCGCGTAGCCGTCCTCCGCGGCGGCGGCGAGCCAATAGCGGGCCCGGGCGATGTCGCTGCCGAGGTACGACACTCCGACCCGGACGCGGGCGGCGCCGTCCCCGCCGCGCGCTGCCTTCAGGGCGAGACGGAACGCCGCCGCGTCGTCCCGGACGAGGCCGAGCCCCTCGCCGTAAAGGTGCGCGAGCCCGGACAACGCCTGCGGCAGGCTCGGGTGAAACTCGAGCGCGCGCACGTAGTCCTGCGCCGCGGAGACGTACATCTGCTCGGAGGCGAACGCGAACCCGCGGTAGTAGTAGGCGCGGGCGCGCTGGCGGGCCGTGATCCAGGGGCTCACGAGCACCGGGTCAAGGTAGCTGCGCGCCAGGGTGTAGCGCTCGGCCTGGATGAACCCGATCGCGCGCGCGAGGTGGTCCCGGGCGCGTTCCCCGGGGTCGCCCGGCGTGCCGAGGGCGGTCTGGACGGCGACCAGGAGAGCGAGCGCGCCAGCGACGCATCGGCAGTGGCCACGGCCGATCCTGCTACAATGCGCGTCCGGTTCGACACCCATGGGGGCGATCTGGTTTCGACGGCGGTATCGAAGTCGAAGGTGCATGCCGAGAGGGTAGCAACTCTCGTAAATCCATTGCTGCAACTGAAATAGTTGCCAACGACGAAAACTACGCACTAGCCGCTTGAGGCTAACCCCGATGGCCTGCTGCCCGTGGCGGTCCATCGGGGGCAAGTTCACGGGATCGCCGAAGGAGTCGCCCCGCCTCCGGACGCTAGACCTTAGGGGCTCGCCCAATGGCACCCTGTTCGTCGGGTCGCCCGCGGGCTAAAGCAATAGACGAAACTAAGCATGTAGAGCCGACGATGGAGGACCGACGGACGCGGGTTCGACTCCCGCCGCCTCCACCACATCACCGTCATATCCCATCGATCTCGAACGAACCACGTTGATCTCGAACTGGATTCAGAGATCAGAGACTGACGATCCGCCGCTGGACTACGTTCCGTTCACACGCCTACCGTTCAGGCACCCCGGTATGCGGTGGTCCCTGCGACGTCCGAGATGCCGCGCATGCCGCCTTTCACGGCACGCTCCGCCAAGGAGGCTGCTCCGAACTGGGCGGCGTACTGGCGCAACCCGACGTTGCCACGCGCCAGCGTGCGAAGGGAGTGCAGCGACCAGGGGACAGCTTGGGGATGAAGGGCAAAACCGTACTGGTCACGGGCGGTGACATGGGCCTTGGCCTGGCGACCGCGACGGCGCTCGCGGCGAGGGGCGCCACGATCGTTGTGGCCGTAAGGCCGCCGTCAGACGGAAGCAGGACGGTCGCGGAGATACGCAGACGTACGGGAAACGCCGAGGTCAGCGCGGTTCCCCTGGAACTCAGCAGTCTGGACAAGGTGCGAAGCGCGGCAAGTGAGATTCTGGACCGCTGCGAGCGGCTGGACGTCCTGATCAATAATGCCGGCGCGATGTTCGGCACCCGCAGGGAATCGGCGGACGGATTCGAAATGTCGATCGCCGTGAATTACCTTGGCCCCTTCCTGCTGACGCATTTGCTGTTCGAGCGCCTGGCGGAATCCATACCCGCACGCGTGGTAAACGTGTCCTCCGACCTTCATCGTGCGGCTGGCGCGTTCGATTTCGACTTCCACAACCAGGGTTCATACAGTGGGTTTCGGGCCTATGGGCGGTCGAAGCTGGCCCTTGTGCTCCATGCCAGGGAACTGGCTCGACGTGGCAGGGCGCGGGGCATCAGTGCGTTTGCGGTTACGCCTGGCAACGTGCGCACCAATGTAATGCGACACGGTACTACCAGCCGATTGCAGAATTGGTCAGTGCGACTCGTCAGTCCGCTGGCGATCAGTCCTGACAAAGGTTCGGGCGCGTCGGTGTACTGCGCTACGGAACCAGGGTTGGAGGACCGTAGCGGCGGATTGTTCGAGCGCAGGTTCATGGGCTCCTACGGCAGGGTCCGCGAATGTCAGCCTTCGCCTCATGCGCTTGACGACGCGGCGGCGGCAAAGCTCTGGGAAATGTCCGAGCTCCTTGCCGCTCGCGAAGTCAACAGGTCAGAGCAACCATGAGTGGGACTACGCCGACACGTACGCCGAGCCGCCGCGATAAAGCGGCTTCATGCCGTCGCGGATGACGTTGGCGAGCCCTGGCACGCCCTTCAGCTTGTAGCCGGGCAATCCGGTGTTCAGGCGCTGCATCTCCAGGTTGCCCGTGTTGAACACGAAATCGCTTCGAACGGGCCGCCAGGTCTCCATGGACTCGCCCGGAGGCGGTACCCGTCCATCGTTCTCGTCCGCCGCCGTCGCCAGGAACTTGACCTCGGCGTCCAGTTGGCCGGTGCGGTCCTTGCCGCTCTTGCAGTTGAACAGGGGCGTCTCGCCCATCGCGTGACCGATCAGCGCGAGCCGCGACACCATCTTGAACGGGTCGCCGCCGCCGGCGCGGTAGTCGTTGCTGGCCCAGATGGCCTTGGCCTGGCGGGCCGCACTGTCGAGGGTCTCGATGCGCTTGTTCACGGATGCCAGTTGCGCGCGTAGCGTCGCCGCCTCTTCGTCCAGGTCGCTCGTGTCCTCACCCTCCTGCATGGCGATGTAATCGTCGATGTCGTCGACCTCTCCGGCGAGCTGCTCGGCTTCGCGGCGCATCAGGAACAGCCGGTCCCCGACGTCGCCACCCAGCTCGTTGGCGTTCGCCTGACCGAACAGTTGCTGCAGTTGCGGGTTGTTCCGTTCCATCGCGAAGCCCCAGCCCATCAGGTTCCGCCAGCCCGGCGCCTGGGATGGAATGGAGAC
>VXNE01000547.1 GCA_009840715.1 Gammaproteobacteria bacterium | reverse complement strand
GGACTCCGTCGGCGCGCCCGCGAGTTCCCGCTGGTCCCACCGGTCGATCCACGAGAGGATGTTGACTACCCCCACGCTGCCGAGAGCTCCCGCCTCGAAGCCGTACTCCACGATGACGTCGACGCCGGCGACCTCCTCGATGGCGAGGTTGTCCGCGAGGGCCACGATGTGCCCGCTCGCGTCGAGGTCAGAGCCGATCCAAAGGTCGCCGGGCAGCCCGCGCCGCACCTGTTCGCAAAGGGCCAGGTTGCCGTCCAAACACTCGTTCAGGATGAACTCCGGGGTGAGGTTGCCGATGCCCTGCTCGATCTCGACGTGGAAGTAGTCGACGGTGATGTCGAGGCCCGGCAGGAAGCCCGGCGAGAACACCGCACCCACCGACCAGGTGTCCGCCGCTTCCGGTTCCAGGTCCGGATTGCCGCCCTGCAGGAAGTTGTACTGCGCCGCCGGCGAATGCGAGATGTTGCCGAACTGGGCAGCCGTCACGCCGCTGCGCGCACATTGCTCGAAGGTGCGCCCGGCGGCCGTCAAGCCGTTCTCGACCGGCCCGCCGCAAGGGTCCGCGGTCATGTCGAACAGGCTGAAGCCCTGCGGCTGGAAGAGTTCCCGCACGTTCGCCGCCCGCAGGGCCCGCTGCACGCTGGCGCGGAACTTGATCACCGGGTTGACCGCCCAACCGGCGCGCACGCCGAAGGTGTCGGTCGAGATCCCGTAGTCGTAGTCGGAGTACCTGTAGCCCAGGTCGAGGCGCAGTTCCTCCGCCAGCGGCCGGCCCTCCACGAGCGGGACGTTCGCCTCCAGAAACACCTCGAAGACCTCGTAGCCGCCACTGACCGGGTTGGTGGCGCCCCCCTGCCCCGCGCCTTCGCCGGCGCGGAAGTTCTCGTCGGGGTTGAAGTCGAGGTGCTCCTCCCGGAACTCGACGCCGAATGCCAGGGCCACGCCCTCCTCCGCCATCGGGAGGCGGATACCGTACTCGCCGAGGTCGCCGGTGACATGCGCCGATGCGACGAACTGGTCGGTGGTGCCACGGGCAGAGAGCGGTAGCACGATGTAGTCCAGCGCGTCCTGGGTGACGCCACCGGTCTGGAAGATGTTCCAGGGGACGCAGCCCGGGTCCGAGCCGTCGACCACGGAGCGGCACACCACCGCTCCCGTGTCCGGATGGCGAACCGCGTCGAGCGCCCTGCGGATGCGGGTCGTACCAAGGTCGTTGAGGTACGTGCTCTCCATCCTGACCTCGGCGCGCTGCAGGAAGGCGTCGTAGCGCCAGTGCTCGGAGACGTCGCCCCGCACGCCGAAGACACCCCGGAACGTCTTGTGGCGAAGGTCATGCTGGCGGTTGCCGCCTTCCACGTTGCGCCGCCCGATGTAGACGGTCTGCATGTCCTCGCCGGTCAGGCCGAAGGAGCCGCACACCGCCTCGAACTGCTGCGCGGACAGGAAGGGATTGCCGCAGCTCAGGGTGTTGGTCACGAAGAACGCCCCGGACGGGGCGATCTGCGACAGCGTCCGGTCGTCCATGAACATGAGTTCGGTGAACACCTCCGCACCCCCGTCGAGTTCGTAGTGGGCGAACGTGCCGATGGCGTACTGCTCGTCGGGCCGTTGGTAGTAGTTGAGCGGTCCGTAGTTGAAGGTCTCGCCCTGGCGGCGGGCGAACGCGTCGCCCTGGACGATGTAGTCGAAGGAGCGGTCGCCGAACAGCCCGAAATCCGTGAAGCGGCCCTGCGGAATCGTCGAGGACCCGTAGCAGAAGGTCGTGTCGTCGGAGAGCGCACAGGAACTGTAGTCGCGGTCGCGCTGCCACACGGGCTGGATGTCACGGTACGTCGCATACGCCGTCGCGTTGCCGCGGCCGTTGTCGAAGTTGCCGCCCAGGATCAGCGAGACGTACGACGTGTCGCCGTCCCGGGCGCTGCCCTCGGCCACGGGGTAGCCCGCGTCCCGCACGATACGGCGCCACCGCGAGGAGTCGTTGTCGTGGCCGTACTGGCTGAACTGGTAATCGATGCGCAGCCCCTCGAAGTCGTCCTTCATGCGGAAGTCGACGACGCCGGCGACGGCGTCCGAACCGTACACGGCCGAGGCGCCGCCGGTCAGGACCTGCACGCTCTCGACCAGGGTGCCGGGAATCTGGTTCACGTCGGCGCCGCCGCCCTGCCGCGGCGACCCGATCGGCAGGCGCCGGCCGTTCACCAGCACCAGCGTGCGCAGCGTGCCGAGGTCGCGCAGGTTCAGGTTCGCCGTGCCGGTCGCGCCGTTGGACTGGCTGGTGTTCTGCCCCGAGAACACCTGTGGGAGGGTGCGCACCATGTCCTCGACGCGCACCGTGCCCTGGAAAAGGAGCTCGTCCGCGTCGACCTCCGTGACCGGACTCGAACTGACGAGGTGCGCGCGTTGCAGGCGCGAGCCGGTGACCACGATCTCCTCGATCTCGTTTCCGTGCCCGGCGTGGTCGTCGTGCTCCGCCTGCACGGAGAAAGAAAGGGTCCCCGCGAGGCCGGCCGCGACAAGCCAGGTCCACGGTTGGGATTTCTGCATGGTGTGGGACTCCACGGCACTGCTCCCGGCACCGTCCGGGTTCGCCAACAGGGTCTGAACGCATGGCGCCGTCGGTGCATCGACGGGTCCACAGATACCGCGAACCGCCGTTCCGTGAGCCAGGCGCCACGGTTCGATATGGTAACGTAGGCCGTGGCCGGTTCGGCAGCCGGCCACGCCGGTCGGCCTATCGTCACAGAGGGAGGATCCATGCCGAAACGGTGTGCCCAGGCGGCGCTTGCAGCGCTCATCGCCGTTTTTCTGGCGGCGTGCGCACCACCCCCTCCACCGGACGACGCCCAGGCGAAGTTCTCGGCGCCGCGCACCCCGGACGGCGACCCGGACCTGAACGGCATCTGGCAGGCGGTCAACACTGCGCACTGGGATCTCGAGGCGCACGCGGCGCGGCAGGGACCGGCACCCATGGTCGGCGCCCTCGGCGCCATTCCGGCCGGCCTGTCGGTAGTCGCCGGCGGCGCCATCCCGTACCAGGCGGCTGCGGCCGAGCAACGCGCCGCGAACCGCGCGAACTGGCTCGCCCTCGACCCGGCGGTCAAGTGCTACATGCCCGGCATTCCGCGGGCCGTCTACATGCCGTTCCCCTTCCAGTTCGTGCAGACGCCGGAAGCGATCCTGGTGGCCTACGAGTTCGCGAGCACCAGCCGCGTCATTCACCTGGACCGGGACGGGACGGAGGCGGAGTTGCCCTCCTGGATGGGCTACTCGCTCGGGCATTGGGACGGCGACACCCTCGTCGTCGACGTCACCGCACAGGTCCCGGACACCTGGTTCGACGCGTCCGGCAACTTCCACAGCGACGCGCTGCACGTCGTCGAGCGCTATACGCCGACCGGTCCCGACACGCTGTGGTACGAGGCCACGATCGAGGACCCCAACGTCTTCACGCGGCCGTGGACGATATCCATGCCGCTCTATCGGCGGTTGGAACCGGACGCCCAGATCCTGGAATACAAGTGCGTCGAGTTCGCCGAAGAGGCGGCCTACGGACACCTTTACCATCGCGAATGACATGAGGAGCGCCCGCATGCATCAGGCCACCAGCCATCGCTCCCGCCAGGGAGCCATCGTCACCGCCTGCGTCGTCGCTGCGGCCATCGCGACCGGGGCGTCCGCGCAGGACGAGGCGCCGCGGACGTCCTGGGGGGTCCCCGACCTGCAGGGTACGTGGGACTTCCGTACATTGACCCCGATGCAGCGGCCCGAGGAGTTCAAGGACCGCGCCTTCCTGACGCCCGAGGAGGCAGCCGCCTTCGAGCAGAAGGTCGCCGACGGCCGCGCCAATCCGCAAGAGCGGACGGGACAGTCGGACGTGGACGTCGGCTACAACACCGGGTTCCTGGATCTCGGCACCGAGTTGTCCACGTCCCTGCGGACGTCCCAGATCGTCGACCCGCCGAACGGCCGGCTCCCGGCCCTCACCGACGCGGCGCGCCTGCGCTACGCGGAGTGGCGCGAGGTGTGGAGCCGCCCGCCCCAGACCGCCGCCGACCGCCCGCCCTCAACGCGCTGTCTCATCGGCTTCAACGCCGGCCCCCCGATGACGTCGGGCGCCTACAACAACATCATGCGCCTCTTCCAGGCGCCGGGTTACGTCGCGATCCTGAACGAGATGGTCAACGAGCACCGCGTCATCCCGCTCGACGGACGCGACCATGTGCCGGACAACGTGCGGCTCTGGAAGGGCGACTCCCGCGGCCGCTGGGACGGCGACACCCTGGTCGTGGAGACGGTGAACTTCACGCCGCACACCACCCACAGCGGCAGCGGCATGAACATGCACCTGACCGAACGCTTCACCCGCATCGACGACGACACGCTCCGCTACGAGTACACCGTGGACGACCCGGAGATGTTCGAGGCGCCGTGGTCGGTGGAGACCGACATGCGGCTGACCGGCGACGACGTCTACGAGTACGCCTGCCACGAGGGCAACTACGCCATGCGCCTGATGCTCTCGGGCGCCCGGCGGCAGGAACAGCAAGGCGTGGACGACGACACCTGGCTGCCGAGCTGGTACAAGTGGATGCCGAAGAAGGAGGATTTGGCGGGCGGGGAGGAGTAGCACCTCCGGACACCCCCACGCCCTCACGGATCCGCACCGGCGCGGCGTGCGCCACCGCGAACGCGCTGCAACGCCTCGCGGCACAGCCGCTTGAGGCCGTCGACAACACCGAGCGCGATTGTCAGCGCTTCCCGACAGGAGTACGCTCTTAAGAGCGTGCTATGCCACTTATACGGCGCTTAACCGCATATGACTGCCAGAAACACTCTTACAACCGCGCCCCCATACGCCGTCGAGCATGCCTTGAAGCGGCTGGGGGCCAACCTCCGCGCCGCAAGGTTGCGCAGGAACCTGACGATCCAGAGCGTCGCCGACAAGATTGGCACGGGTCCACGCCCGGTGTCCGACGCCGAGAAGGGCAAGCCCTCGACGGGCGTAGCCGTCTACGTCGCCCTGCTCTGGACGTACAACCTGCTGCACGGCCTGGAAGACGTTGCCGATCCCGCCCTCGACCATGAGGGACTGGCCTTGAGCTTTCGTCGGGAGCGTGCTCGGGGCCGCCAAACGGAACGCCTGGACGATGACTTCTGACGTCGCCGCATGAACGGAGAGTGTTTTGTTTACATCGTCCTGCCCGGCGAGACCGGGTTCACGACCGCTGGTCGGTTCGTGCTGAGCGCCGACCGGCAGGGTTTGCCAACAGGCCGGTTCGTCTACGGGCGAAGTTACCTGGCCCGTCCAGAGGCAGTCCCCATCGATCCCATTGAACTCGGGCTCACCACGGAGATCTTCGAAACTCGGCGCCTCCATGGGGTTTTCGGCGCGCTCCGCGATGCAGGGCCGGACTACTGGGGCCGGCTGGTGATCGAAAGGCACTCCGGCGCAACGGCGCTCGGCGAACTCGACTATCTGATGTACTCGCCGGAGGATCGCGCCGGCGCGCTGAGCTTCGGTTTGCATCGGGCACCACCCGCCCCGCGCAGAGCATTCTCCCGAACGCTGGATCTCGCGGAACTACAGCGTCTGGCGGATGCCATCATCGGCGACAAGGAACTGCCGCTCGATCACGACTCCGAGCACGTCAAGCAGTTGCTGCTCGCCGGCACCTCCATGGGCGGTGCGCGCCCCAAGGCCGTCGTCCTCGACGGCGACGACCTGTGGATTGCGAAGTTCAACCGGCCGGACGACAGATGGAATCACGCGCGGGTCGAGCACGCGATGCTGGTGCTGGCGCGCGAGTGCGGGTTGGAGACCGCGGAAAGTCGGGTCGAGACGGTCGGCGACCGCGACGCCCTCCTCGTGAGGCGTTTCGACCGCGCAAGGGCCGAGGTCGGATTTCGGCGCGCACGGTACTTGAGTGCGCTGACTTTGTTGCGCGCGGAAGACACGCATCATGACCGGGCCAAGTGGTCCTACGTCCTGCTCGCGGAGGAACTGCGCCGCGTTTCGGCGCGACCGCAACAGGATGCTGGGGAGTTATTTCGTCGTATGTGCTTCAACGCGCTGATCTCCAATACCGACGATCACCCCCGCAACCACGCCGTCATTGCGATGGACACCGACTGGCGCCTCTCTCCCGCGTACGACCTGACGCCTTCCACCCCGGTGAGCAACGAGCGACGCGACCTTGCGCTTGTCTGCGGCGACCTGGGTCGCTACGCCCACGTCGATAACCTGCTCTCCCAACATTCCCGATTCTTGATCGACCACGCGGCTGCCGAGGCGACGGTCAGAGTGATGGAACAAACGGTGCGCAACCGGTGGTACGCCATTGCCAGAGCGCAGGGGGTCACGGAAAGAGATTGCGAGAGGACTTCGCGCGCGTTCGCCTATCCGGGATTCCGGCTTCTGCTACCGAAGCGGGCGTGAGCGCCTATCGGTCAAGCTGGACCGCAGCCGATGAGGCCGCGGTCTCCCGCGAGACCAGCGCCCGCGAGATCACGTACTGCCGGATGAGTTCCGCGTCCTCGGGGGTCAGCACGTCCGCATAGCCCATCATCCCCTCGTCGCGGAGCATGCCGCCGAGGACGATGGCCGGGAACTGCGCATGCGTTTCGGCGGTCATCATCTTGAGGTCGGCCATGAGCGGCTCCAGCGTGCTGTCGCCGTGACACCACATGCACGCCTCGTGGTACAGCGCGCTGCCACGCTCGACCTGCTCGACGCTCGCCGTGAGCGGCGGAGGTTCCGGGATGTCGCGCGGGCGTTCCGGCGGCGCCGGCCACTCGGTGGCCCCGTCCAGGGCGAACACCAGCAGGCTGCCGAAGTTCTCGTGCCGGTTCGTGGCGGACGCCAGGATCGCGACGTACTGCGTACCGTCGACCGCGTAGGAGATGGGGGGCGCGCTGATCGCGCCGTACGTCTGGAACTCCCAGAGGCGTGACCCGTCGTCGGTGTCGTACGCGACGAACGGGCCCATCTCGCCCCCCTGGAAGACCACGCCGCCGGCCGTGGCGAGCACGCCGCCATTGTTCCAGGTCGGGTTGTCGGTGGACCAGAGCGTCTCGCCGGTGAGCGGGTCGAAGGCCTTGAGGCGCCCGGCGGTGTCCGGCGCCGGTCCCGCCGCGTCCACGGCGTGCTCGCGCGGCCCGCCCACGCGCACGCCGACGCTCATGCCGACCTCGTTCAGCTTGAAGACGCCCGTCCGCACGAACTCCTCCGGCAGCGAGAAGAAGAACGGCGCCTCCTGTGTCGGGATGTACATCACTCCCTGGCGGGGATCGAACGACATCGCATGCCAGTTGTGGCCGCCGGCAGCGCCCGGCAGGATCCATTTCGGGTCCTCGTCGTAGTACATGTCCGGGTTCTCGACGGGCCGGCCCGTCTCCAGGTCCACGTGCGTCGCCCAGTTGACGGGTCCGTAGGGATGCGCACGCAACAGGGCGCCATCCTCCCGGTCGATCACGTAGAAGAACCCGTTCTTCGGCGCCTGCAGCAGCACCTTGCGGTCGACGTCGTCCACGCGCATGTCCGCCAGCACCATGTCCTGCGTGGCGGTGTAGTCCCAGTTGTCGCCCGGCGTCGTCTGGTAGTACCAGTTCATGGTGCCGGTGTCGGCGTCGACGGCCACGATCGATGCGAGGAACAGGTTGTCGCCCCCGCCCGGCGAGCGGATCGCGCGCGGCCACGGCATGCCGTTCCCGACGCCCAGGTAGACCTGGTCGAACTCGGGATCGTAGACGATCGAGTGCCACACGGTGCCGCCGCCGCCGTACTCCCACCATTGCCCCGACCACGTCCCGGCCGCCTGCTCCATCTCCGGGTGCTCGAACGGCAGGGACGGGTCGCCCGGCACGGTGAAGAAGCGCCAGACCTCCTCGCCGGTCTCGGCGTCCCACGCGCTCGCGTAACCGCGCACGCCGAATTCGGAGCTGCTCTGGCCGATGTAGACCTTGCCGCCGCCGACGCGGGGCGCCCCGGTGATCGTCGTCGGCACGCGACTCGCCGGATCGCCCGTCCAGGCTTCCCAGATCTGCTCGCCGGTGGCCGCGTCGAGGGCGATGAGGCGCGCGTCAAAGGCCGCCAGGTAGATGCGGTCGCGGTAGTAGGCCACGCCGCGGTTGACGGGACCGCCGCAGCAGGCGTAGCGGACCAGGTCGGGGTCGATCTCGGGATCGAACTTCCACAGCTCCGCGCCCGTCTTCGCATCGAGCGCGTAGGTGACGCCCCAGGGGTCCGCCACGTAGACCACGCCGTCCACCATGATCGGGCTGCCCTGCACGCGGTGACGCACGCCGAGATCCTTCGACCACGCGAGCCCGAGCCGCGAGACTGTCTCGCGGTCGATCTGCGTCAGCGGCGAGAAGCGCTGCTCCTCGAACGTGCGCCCGTACGTGAGCCAGGACCCCGGCTCCTCGCCGAGCGCCCGCACGATGCGGGCGTCGTCGACCGTTGCGACCGCGGGCGCCGCGTCGGGCGCGGGCTGCCGGGACATCGGAAACGGTGCGCCCTCGCGGAAGAAAAGGAGCCATAGCGTGCCCAGCACGACCGCCAGAAAGACCGCCAGCCACGCGGTGGAGATGCCCGTCTGCTTCGATCGGCGCGATCCGTACATGGGAAGAGTCTCCCCGTCGGCGACCGGTTACTGGGGCAGGTTCGTTTCCCCGTCCCGTGACGGTTCGGTCGGGTCCGCTCCGTCGCGCGGCGCGCCCGTGCCGGAGGAACCCATGAAGAGCCGCGTCCCGTCGGGGAACGTGATGTCGCGTCCGCTCCCCCAGCACATCGGGTTGCAGACCCGGTCCTTGCTCTGGTAACCGCGCACGACCACCTCCGTGCCGGCCGTCAGGATGGTCCGCGTGAGTCCCCTGCGCAGCAGCGTGTTCGGCGTGCCGGCCTCGAGCATCCAGTCCTCGGTCGACCCGTCTTCCATGCCCATGCGCACGTGCACCCAGGCGTGCGGGTTGATCCACTCGACGCGGGTCACGGTGCCCGTCACCTGGATCGGGAGGTCGGCGTCGAACTCGGCGGAGAAGGCGTGGTGGCCCGCCGCACCCGCCGGAACGAGGAGCGCCGCGACCAGCGCCCACCCACGGATACTCGATGTCATCGTCGCCCCTGCTTCGGCTTGCACGTCGGGGATTGTATCCAAGGTTCCCCGCGGGCAGGGCTAGCCCGGATGTTGCACCAGGCCGCTTGTGCATGGAGCGCAAGTCCTTGGTGT
>VXNE01000573.1 GCA_009840715.1 Gammaproteobacteria bacterium | reverse complement strand
CGTGCGTGAATTCGAGACGGGACGGGACAAGCCCGTCCCCGTCCGTGCGTGAATTTCGAGACGGGACGGGACAAGCCCGTCCCCTACGTCGCTCGTGCGATATCGTGCGGCGCCGTCCGCACCACGAAGAACTCGTAGCCGTAGAACTCGGCGTACGCGTGCCAGATGTCGATTTCCGTCTGGGCGCTGTCCGCCAGTTCCTGGGCGTCCGTCTCCCCCTTGTGACGCTGCCGGAAGGCTGTCACGTTGGCCTGCAAGGGCCGGTAGTAATCCTCCCACCACGCGGACGCGGGCAGCGGGAAGTGGCCCATCGTCTCGAAGCCGCACCCGTCGATGGCTTCCAGCAACGCGGCCGTGTCGCGAATCGCCGGGTACTCGCGCTCCCAGAATGCGACGCACGCGGCAGGCGGGTCCGGCTTGCGCCAGCACGCTTCCGTGAATGCGACGTATCCGCCCGGTCGCAGCAACCGGCGCCAGTCACGCAGACCTGACTCGACCCCGGCGTTGTAGATCGCGCCTTCGCACCAGATCAGGTCGAAGGACGCGTCCTCGAGATCGAGTCGACACATGTCCGCCACGCGGGCTTCCACCCGGTCGGCGAGTCCCGAGCGGTGTATCTCGCGGTTCAGGAGATCGATGAACGGCGGATGACTGTCGATGGCCAGAATGTGCGCCGGCGAACTCCGCGCCAGCACCAGCGTCTGGGCGCCGGTCCCGCAGCCGAGGTCGAGCACGCGCGTCTCCGACCCGACACCCGGCACGAACTCGAGTGCGCGAAGCGTGCTCGTGGTGTCGCCAGGCCCCTGCCGTGGCAGCCCGTCGAACAGCTCGAAGAACAGCCTGGTAGCGCGATCCTCGCTACCCACTTCAGTCCCTTGGCCGCGGCGCCGACCCGACATGCGCCATGCCGCCGTCCACGGCGACCACCTCGCCGGTGACGTAGCGCGACGCGTCGCTCGCGAAGAACAGCACCACGTCCGCCACGTCGTCGCCGTAGCCCCAGCGCTTCAAGGCGATGTTGTCCTCGAGGCGCTCGATGAGCCCGGGCACGGTCTGGCGGTCCTTCTCCCAGATCGCGGTGGCGATGAGACCCGGGCAAAGGGAGTTGACACGGATTCCCCGCGGTCCCCAGTCAGCCGCCAGGGCACGGGTGATGGCGTCCACGGCGCCTTTCGTGCCGGCGTAGGCCACGCGGCCGAGCGGTCCGCGCAGGCTCGCGATGGACGAGATGTTGATCACCGACCCGCCCCCGCGCTCCGCCATGGACGGCCCGAGCCCGAGTGTGAGCATCAGCAGCGACCGCACGTTGATGGAGAAGACGAGGTCGAAGTCCTCCTCCGTCAGTTGATCCGGCGTGCGGCGCATGGGGATGCCGGCGTTGTTGACCAGGATGTCGACGCCGTCCACGGCGGAGAGGACCCGCTCGGCGAGGTCCGTGCCCGCTCGCGCCGGTGCCAGGTCCGCTTCGAGCACGATGGGTTCGTTCGAGAGTTCCGCCGCCACGCGCTCGAGGTCGGACACCGTGCGCCCGGTGAGGACGACTTGAGCGCCGGCGGCATCCAGGGCACGCGCGCTGGCCTCGCCGATCCCCCGGCTCGCGCCGGTGACGACCGCGGTCCGGCCGGTGAGTTCGCCCATCTCAGTGTTCCTCCGGCGAGACCGCGGCCTTCGAGGCGTTCGCCGCATCGCCGAAGATCGCCTTGGCCATCAGGGAGGTCTCCGTGCCCCGTCGGCGCTGGTACACCTCCGCGCGAATGCGGTGCACGGCCGTGTTGTCCGGTTCCGCCAATGCGGCCATCTCGACGAGGTGGCAGGCGAGCCGCGCGTCGTCGTCCGCAAGCGCCTGGGCGCGTTCGGCCAGCCGCGCCGCGCCGCCCGCGAGGTCCGCGATCTCGTGCGCGAGCGCCCCGTCCGGCGCGGGCTTCAGGTTGGCGGGATTGCCGTCGTACCAGCCCCCGTACATGCGCCAGATGTTGCGCACCACGAACTCCGGTTCGTCGTACATGGGCCGCAGGTACGGCTTGTCGAGGACGGCCTGATCGACGGTCACGGTGTTCACGATATCGTTCAGCCGCGCGCCGTCGTTCATCATGGCCAGCGTATCGGCGACGATCCCCTCCAGGGTCTCCGCGACCTCGGTCAGGACCTTCCGGATCCGGTGTGCGCCCCGAATGGGGAGCCCGTGGGCGGGCAGGAAGAGCTCCGCGTCCCGCTCCGCCATCGTGCGCAGCGCCGCCGCCCACTCGCGCGGAAAGCGCTGCACCTTCTGGGGGTTGCCGGCGTTGGGGAAGTTCCAGATGAAGAAGTCCCCGGCGCAGATGGCGCGGTGTTCCGGGATCCACGCCCAGGTGTGGTCGTCCGTCTCGCCCTTGCCGTGGATGAGCTGTATCTCGAGCCCGCCGATGTCGAGATCGAGCGTGTCGCGATAGACGAGATCCGGCCTTGGCGTACCTTCGGGAAGGAAGCTGCCGCTACTCGCCATGTCGTACCCGTGCCGGCGGAACTGGCCGAACTGCCGGTCGTTGATGACCCGGTTGTAGCCGTCGGTCATGGTGTAGCGGTCGAAGCGAACCGGTACGTTCTCGTGGCCCACGACCCGGGGACGAGGATGCCTGCGGTCCTCCGCGTCGGCGACGAATGCACCGCAGCCGCCGACGTGGTCCATGTGCCCGTGCGTGTAGACGATGCTGTGGACGCGGTCGCCCCGCCATCCCCGCACGGCTTCGACCACGCGCGCGCCGCCGGCCGGGTTGCTGGTGTCGAACGCGACCAGGCCGTCGTCGGTCTCGAAGAGGACGCAGTGCGAGAAAGCCTCGACGACCGCGATACCGTCCGCGATCGGCGAGAGCTGGTGGTTGATGCGGTTGATGGGGCCGATGTCCGCCATGCCCTTGCCTTCGTCGATGACGGCGTTGGAGAGTGCGAAGAGGTCGGCCATGGGTGCTCCGGTCGCGCGGCAAAGTCGGCCATTATGCATGGACGCGGGCTATACTCGCCCCCGTTCCCCGCGAGACTTCTCTCATGCGACATGCCGCGATTGCATTCGTTCTGTTCGGCTGGCCGGCGCTGGCCCTCGATGTCGAGAACCGGGTCGACAACTTCGAACTCCTCGACCACGCCGGGGCGGCGCACGAACTCCATTACCTCTCCGACATGCGGGCCGTAGTGCTGATGTCGCACGCCAATGCGTGCCCGGCGCAGGCGGACGCCGTCGCGGCGCTCAACGCGGCTCGGGATGCCTACGAGAGCGGCGGCGTCGCGTTCCTCATGGTGAACTCGGGCGACGCACGCGGAGAGATCGCGGAGCGGGCCGGGGAGTTCGGCATTGGGTCACCGGTGCTCCTGGACGAAGCCGGCATTGTTGGCGCGTCCCTCGGGTTCACCCACGCGGCGGAGACGCTGGTGGTCCGGACCAACGACTGGCGCGTGGCCTGGCGCGGGGCGCCGGGGGGCCTCGCGAACGCGCTCGAAGCGGTACTCGCGGAGTCCGCCATGCCGGCCGCCGAGACCCTGGCGGCCGTGACCGGGTGCGAGATCGCGTATCCCGAAGCGACGGTCGCCTCGTACTCGGACACGATCGCGCCGCTGCTCGCCGACAACTGCGTGACCTGCCATCGCCAGGGCGGCATCGGGCCGTGGGCGATGACGGACTACAACATGATCCGCGGTTTCTCGCCGATGATCCGCGAGGTGATCCGCACGCGCCGCATGCCGCCCTGGCACGCGGATCCGGCGTACGGACACTTCGCGAACGACCGCTCCCTCGAACCGGAGGAAGTGCGGACGCTCGTCGCCTGGATCGAGGCCGGCTCGCCCCGGGGCGAAGGCCCGGACCCGCTCGCGGAACTCGACCGGGAGTGGCCTACCTGGGGACTCGGCGAGCCCGATCTCGTCATCGACATTCCGCCCTACGAAGTCCCCGCCAGCGGCGTGGTCGAGTACCAGTACCCGCGGGTCGTCAATCCGCTCGACCGCGACGTGTGGGTGCGGGCGACCGAGATCCAGCCCGGCGACCGCCAGGCGCTGCACCACGTCATCACGCGTTTCTACACGCCGAATCCCGAAGCGGAGGGCGGTTTCGGCCGGCGTGGCGGCGGGCTCGGCGGCTACGTACCGGGTTCGGTGGTCCGCCAGTATCCGCCGGACACGGGCACGCTGCTCCCGGCCGGCGCCCGCATCGTCTTCCAGATGCACTACACGCCGTACGGCAAGGCCATCACGGACGGCTCGAAGCTCGGCATCTACCTTCACGACGAGCCGCCGAAGTACCAGTTGGGCGGCACGACGCTCGTCAATACGAAGATTCGCATTCCGCCGCACGCCAAGGCGCACAGTGAGTCGAAATCCGAGGTCCTCGAGCGCGATGTGCTGCTCTACAGCCTGCTGCCGCACGCGCACTACCGGGGCAAGGCGTCGGACTTCGTGGCGCACTATCCGGACGGGAGCAGCGAGGTGCTGCTGTCGGTGCCGAACTACGACTTCAACTGGCAGACGAGCTACGTCCTGCGGAATCCGAAGATGCTGCCGGCGGGCACGCGCATCGTCCACACGACGACGTGGGACAACTCGACGCAGAACCCGGCCAATCCGGACCCGGACCGCGAGGTGCCCTGGGGCCTGCAGTCGTGGGACGAGATGCTCTTCGGCGCGGTGTCCTTCCGCTATCTCGAGGCGGAAGAGACGGACTCCTCCGAGGGCTTCGCCCGGTTCCAGGGCTCGTCCGCGGGCGAATAGGCGCGAGCGGCCGGCCGGGTCGTGTCGGGCGCAGGCGCGGTCGTCGAGCTGCTGTACGGCAGGGGCACCCTGCCGGTGCGCTTCCCCGAAGCGTGCGAGTTGACGGTGGTGCGCAAGCCGGCCGTGGCGGTCCTCACCGACCCGGCGGGGGTGGTTACGGAGGCGTTCGCGGATCCGGTCGGAGCGGCGCCGCTGCGCCGGCTGGCCGCAGGCTGCCGGACCGCCTGCATCCTGGTATGCGACATCACGCGGCCGGTGCCGAACGGGCTGTTCCTGCGGCCGATGATCGAGGAACTGCTCGCGGCGGGCGTGCCGTCGTCCGGAATCCTGGTCCTGGTCGCCACGGGGCTGCACCGACCCAACGAGGGCGCCGAACTCGAGCGGTTGATCGGTGACGCCTGGGTGTCGCGCAACGTGCGGGTCGAGAACCACTTCGCGCGTAACGAGGGCGATCACGTGGATCTCGGGACGACGCGCGGGCGTGGCACCCCGGTGAAGCTCGACCGCCGTTTCGTGCACGCGGACCTGCGCATCGCGACGGGGCTCGTCGAACCCCACTTCATGGCCGGCTACTCCGGCGGGCGCAAGGTCGTCGTCCCCGGCGTCGCCCACGAGGACACCATACGGACGCTGCACAACCACCGCCTCATGGCGCACCCGAAGGCCGTGCAGGCGAACCTCGCAGGCAACCCCCTGCACGAGGAGCAACTCGAGATCGTGCGGATGCTGGGGGACGTGTACGCGCTGAACGTGGTGATCGACGAGGAGCGGCGGCCCGCGTTCGTGAACTTCGGCGAGATCGTCGAGAGCCACCTACGGGCGGTGGATTTCGCACACGGCTGCTGCACCGTTCCGCTCCCGAGACGCTTCGCCACGATCGTCACCTCCGCGGCCGGATACCCCCTCGACCAGACCTACTACCAGACGGTCAAGGGCATGGTGACGCCGATGGATGTCCTCGAGGATGGCGGTACGCTGATCGTGGCCTCGGCATGCACGGAGGGATTTGGTTCGAGGGCATTCCGGGCGGCGCAGGGACATCTGGTCCGGGAAGGCACGGACGGCTTTCTCGAGCGCATCTCCGGCAAGCCCCAGGCGGAGATCGACGAGTGGCAGACGCAGATGCAGACGAAGGCCCAGCGGTCGGCCCGGGTGCAGCTCTTCACGGAGGGCCTCGACGCAGAGGACTTCCCTCTGACCGGCGTCGAGCGGGTCGCCTCGATCCGCGATGCGGTCTCCGCCAGCATCGCCCGCACTGGTGACCCTGCCGTCGCCGTCGTACCCGAAGGCCCCTACGTCGTCCCACTGCGCGCGGCCTGACCGAAGGCGGTTCCCACCAGGGCGCTCGCTTCGGCTCAGACGCCGGCCGGTTCGTCCCGGGACACCTCTTCCACCCGCAACCCCGTCACCGCGTTCGACAACTGCGACGTGAGCACCCGCGCCCCGTCCGGGAGCGCGGCGGAACGCACGAGCAGGCGTTGCGTCCCATCCTCGGCGGTGGTGCTGCCGACCCGTTCCACCTCGATGCCAGTGAGGAGGCCGTCGGCGATCAGGAACACGCGCCCTTCGCCGTAGACGGCCTGCACGGGGAGCGAGACGACCCCGGCCACGGGCGGCAGCGTGACCGTCAGGCTGACCGCGCGCCCGAGGTCGGGCTGCGCGGCGTCGGCCGCGAGGCGGACGAGGCCGTCGACGCCGGACTGCCCGGTCCCGACCGCTCCGACGAGGCGCTCGAGTTCGCCGCGGGCCTGGCGGTCGCCGAGGTCCGCGATGACCGCAGGCCGATCGCCCGCGGCCAGGGCGCCCTGTACGGCGGGCAGGTGCACGTTCGGAATCTGCACGCGTATCTCGAGCGCGCTGTCGTCGTAGATCTCGGCCACGATGGTCCCCGGGGAGACGAGTTCGCCTGGCGCCACCGGGATGCGGGTCACCCGCCCCGGGAAAGGCGCGCGGATGCGCGTACGCTCATGGGCGACGCGCGCTTCCTCGAGGGACGCCAGGGCGCGCTCGACGTGGGCCTCGGCGCTCGCGAGGCGGTGCTCGAAGTCGCCCACGAGGCGACGCTGCCGGGATAGCGCGATGGCCTGGGCATGGTGTTCCTCGAGCACCGCTTTCAGGGTCTCCTCGGCAATGGAGCGCTGCTCCCGCAGGCGGCGGTAGCGGGTCACCTTCTCGCTCGCGAGGCGGTGCAGTTCTTCCTGGTGGGCGAGCACTTCGCGGTCGTCCGCGCCGGCGAGCTTGAGGGCGTCGAGACTTGCGCGCGCGTCGACGAGATCGGATTCGCGGCGGCGGATCAGCAGGGCTGTGTCCGTGCCGTCGAGTTGCACGAGTACGTCCCCGCGTGCGGCGCGGTCTCCCTCGCGGACCCGCAGGGACTCGACGGGCGCCGTCACCAGTGCCGTGAGACGCGCCGTGTTCGGGGTCTCCACGCGCCCATAGAGTCGTATCTCCGGGGAGCGCCTGCCAACAGCGGCAACGAGGCTCGTCACAGGTATCGCCTGGCTCTCCGCGGGCCGCAGGTCCGGTTGCGGCGCGAAGGCGACGAGGGCCGTCGCGGTCAGCACGGTCAGGAGCACGGCGACGATGGGGAACAGCCTCTTCCGCGGAACGCGGGACAGCCAATCCAGGAAGTTCGCGAACAGGGTCGGCATCGTGGGGTCCTCTAGGCGGCCCGCGGCTGCGCGCGGCCCATGGCCTGCGCCAGCCGCTCGGTACCGGAGATGATGAGGGAGAGCATTACGGGGATGACCAGCAGCACCAGCAAGGTTCCGTACAGCAGGCCGAAGCAGATGGCCGCGGCCAGGGGCGTGAACATCGCGGCGATCGGAGCCTGCTCGAGCATCAGCGGGAAGAGCCCCGCCACGGTGGTCACCGAGGTCAGGAGCACCGGTCGCAGGCGCGAGCAGGCGGCGTCCTCTATCGCTTGCCCGGGCGGTACGCCCTCGCTGACGAGGCGCTTGTAGGCCGAGAGCACGATGATCGAGTCGTTGACGACGATGCCGGTCAGCGTGAAGAAACCGAGCAGCGACATCGGGTTGATGTGCAGCCCCATGAGGGCGTGGCCGAGGAGCGCGCCGGTCAGCCCGAGGGGGATCGCGGACATGATGGCGAGCGGCCAGGTCCAGGACGCGAACACCCATGCCAGCACCACGTAGATGAGGGCGAGCGCCAGCAGGAACTGCACCATGCCGTCGCTCAGCGTCTCCTGCTCGGCGAGGCTGATCTCGTCGATGCCGGTGGTGACGCCGTAGCGTTCGACGAGGCGGTCCCGGATATTCGCGTCGAAGTAGGCGACGACCTCCTGTCCGGTGATCCTGCCGATGTCCACGTCGCCGCGCAGGTGGAGCGTGCGCTCCATGTCGTGGTGGTGGATGGCGTCGATGCCGCGCCGTACCGAGAGGTCCGCGACGGCCGCCAGCGGCAGCATCTCGCCGCCCGGCGCCTTGATGGGGAACTGCTCGATGCGCCGCAGGTCCGTGCGCTCCTCCTCGGGCAGGAGCAGGCGCACCTCGAGCTCGTTGTCGCCGTCCTGGAAGATCTGAATGCGGCGCCCGTCGTAGGCGGCCCGCAACTGGCGGCCGAGTTCGCCGGTGGAGAGGCCGAGAGACCGCCCGGCCGTGTTGAGGCTCAGCAGCCACTGGTCCTTGCCGTACGGCAGGTCGTCGCGCAGGTTCGAGACCCCGTCGAGGGTCACCAGCTCGCGGAGGGCATCGTCGCTGGCCCGTTTCAGGGTCTCGACGTCGGCACCCTTGATGAGGATGGAGAAATCCGAGAACCAGCTCCGCTCGCGGGCGATATCGAGGGCATCGACCGACGGTGAACGCCGGACGCGTTCGCGCCACGCGGCCGCGAACGCGTCCGCGGAGAGTTCACGCTCCTCCGCGGAAGTCATCTCCGCCTGCACGGACGCGAACTGCGGACCACCCTTCGATTCGCCGTCGAGCGTCGCGTGGTTGGCGACGACGATGTGGGCCACGAGGTTGTTGCCGTCGTGCTCCTCGTCCGTGGCGGCGAGCGTTTCCTCGAGGTGCGCCAGGAACGCCGCCTTGTCGCTGTCCGTCACGCCGGAGACGAAGCGGACGTTGGCCTGCACCTGCTCGAAATCGAGATTGAGGTTCAACTGCGTCTTGATCCAGCCGGTCGTCCACGCGAGCAGCATCACGACGAAGACGCCGAAGGCCGCCGTGACGACGGTCCCGCGGTTGGCCATCGCGAGCCGCACCAGCGGTCGAAAGCGATGCTCGCGAAGACGGGCGAAGGCCGCGTCGAACGACTGGCGCGCACGGCTCGGAGGCCGGCGCTGGACGCGTTCGAAGGCGTGACGGAGGTGCCCGGGCAGGATCAGGAAACACTCGATCAACGACGCGGCGATGACCACGAGCATGATGATCGCGATCTCGCGGATCGGCGCGTCTTCGGCGGCCGCCACCAGCACGCTGAACGCGCAGAGCGTCGTCAGGGACGAGGCGATCACCGGGGCGAACATGCGGGTCGCGCCGGCGGTTGCCGCCTCCGTCGGAGACCGGCCGGCATCGAACTGCGTGAGCGCCTCTTCCCCCACCACGATGGC
>VXNE01000678.1:4063-9371 GCA_009840715.1 Gammaproteobacteria bacterium | reverse complement strand
CGGAAACGCGGTTATCGCTGCCCTTCGACGGCACCGTGATCGCCGCGCCCGTGTCGGTCGGCGAGCTCGTCTCGCCCACGAACGCTGTCGGCACGGTATTCCGGACCGGTCGGCTGGAGGCGCGCGCGCCGATCCCGGTGGCCGATCTGGCGTATCTCGGCGATCCCCGCGGCCAGCCGGCCACGGTGCTCGCCCGGGGGCGACGCTTCGAGGCGGTCGTTTCGCAGGTGTCGTCGGTGCTGGCGCCGCGGACGCGCCTGTCCATGCTGCTGCTGGACTTCGTCGACGCCGATGCGCCGCCACCGGGAACGTTCGTCCGGGTGACCCTGGACGGGCCCGCGTTCGACGACACCTACCTGCTGCCGCCCGAGGCGCATCGTGCCGGCGACAGCGTGTGGCTGGTGGCGGACGGAAAACTGTTGCGGGAGACGCCACGCACGCTGGGGCGAACGGACACGGGCTGGATCGTGGCGGCGTTCGACGCCCGGGAGGGCGTGGTGCTCGGCGCGATTCCGGGCGAACGGGCCGGACTGCCGGTGGCCGCCGTTGCCGAGGGGGCCGAGCGATGACTGCCTCCGCCAACCCCCCTGCGGCCGATACTCCCACGGGTGTGGGAGCGGTCATTGCCGCCTTCGTGCACCGCCGGGTCGCGGGCGTCCTGCTCCTGGTGCTTGCGCTGGGCGGGGGGCTTCTGGTCGCGTCGGGGGTCGCTGTCGAGATCATCCCGGACGTGGACGCCAGGAGAGTCGCCGTCACCGTGCCCTACCCCGGGTCCAGTCCCACCGAGGTCGAGGAGAGCATTACGCGTCGCATCGAGGAAAGGGTGGTCGGACTGGCCGGCGTACGCCGGGTGGTTTCGGAAGCATCGTCCAATGTCGGCACCGTGACGTTGTCGCTGGATGCGTTCGCGGATACCGACGAGGTGCTGGAGGAGGTGCGTACCGCGATCGACCGCATCGAGAGGTTCCCGCCGCCCGACGCGGAGCGTCCCGAGATCGGCATACCCTTCGTACATGTGCCGGCGATCACGGTGGCGTTGTCGTCGGAGGAGCTATCGGCGGAAAGCCTGCGCGCCGCGGCGGAGCAGTTGCGGGAGGACATGCTTGCGCTTCAGTCAGTGTCGCGGGTGTCGCTTGACTGGTCGCCGGAGCGGGAGATCGCCATCGAAGTCGACGAGGAGGCTTTGCGCGAGCATGGCTTGACCATCGCCGAGGTGGCGCGCAGGGTGCGCGGCGCGTCGGTGGACCTTACGTCGGGGCGTCTGCTGACCAGTGCCGGCGATCTGGTCGTCCGCGTCGACGACCGGCGCGTCCGCGCCGAAGAGTTCGAGGACATCGTGTTGCTGTCGGCCCCCGGCGGTGCCCTGGTCACCGTGGGCGATGTGGCGGACGTCAGCGACGGGTTCGGAGACGCGGCGGGCGCGACCGAGCTCGACGGCTTGCCGGCGGTTTTCGTAACCGCGCTGGCGGTGCAAGCCCACGAGTCGGAGGTGGAGATCGCGCGCGATGTGCACGGGATGCTCGCCGGCTACGCGCCCCCGCCCGGGGTGGCCGTGTCCGTATGGCAGGACAGTTCCCGGCGGGCGTCGGCCCGGCTGGACCTGGTCACCAAGACGGGTGCGCTCGGCCTGGTGATCGTGTTCCTGGTCCTTGCGCTGGTGTTCGATTTTCGGCTGGCGACTTGGGTGGCGGTCGGTCTGCCCGTGTCCATCCTGGGTGCGGTGGTGTTGTTCCCGGCGTTCGACCTCACCTTCAACCTGGCTACGATCTTCGCCATGATCACGATGATCGGGATCGTCGTCGACGACGCGGTCGTGGTGGGGGAGAGCGTCGCGACGGAGCGGGAACGCGGCCTCGTCGGAGCGGACGCGGCGATCGCCGGAGCGCGGCGCGTGTTCTGGCCGGTCGCGGTGGGCGTCGCAACGACCATGCTGGCGTTCGCTCCGCTGCTGTTCACCTATGGCGTGCTGGGCCAGTTCCTGAGCGTGTTCCCGATCGTCGCCGTCCTGGTGCTGGGCGTATCGCTGCTGGAGGCGTTCCTGATTCTCCCGTCGCACCTCGCCCACGGCGGCGACTGGAGCCGTTGGCCCCTGGCCGCGGTGCAGGCGCGGGTCAGGGAGGCCATCGACCTCCTCCGCGATCGCGTCGCAACACCGGCCGTGGCCGTGGCGACCCGCCACCCGGTCGCCACCGTGCTGGTGGCGAGCGTACTGGTCGCCATCAGCGGCGCCCTGGTGCTCGGCGGCGTCGTTCGGACCGGCGATCTGGTGGCCCTTGGGACCGGGAGAGTCGAGGCGGCCATCACCTATCCGGTGGGAACGCCGGTGGAGGTCACGCGGGTCGGCGCCCGGCAGCTGGAGGAGGCCGCCAGACGGACCAACGATCAGCTCGCCGGGTCCCCGATCGTCTCTGTCGCCACGATCGTCGGACACCATCCTCCGCGGGGCATCTTCCTGGGGCAAGGCGGCGAAGCCACCCATCTCGCCGCGGTAACGCTCCAGTTGCGGGAGGAGTCGCAGCGTACGGTCAGCGCCGACGAGGTCGCGCGTACCTGGCGGCGGAATTCCGGCGAGATCCTGGGTGCCGACCGGCTGACGTTCGCAACCGCCGACCGATACGGCGGTGACGGCTTCGACCTCTCGGTCGCGCTTGTCCACCCGGATACCGACGTGCTGGCTCGGGCCGCCGCGGATTTGACCGCGGCGGTTAAGACGGCCCCGGGCGTACTGGACGCCCACGACTCGCTGACGCCGGGACGGCGCCACTTCGACCTGCGCCTGACACCGGCCGGAAAGGCCGCGGGACTGACGGCGGGGCAGTTGGCCTCGCAGCTCCGGGCGCGTTTCTTTGGCACCGAGGTGCAGCGTATCCAGCGCGGACGGGACGAGGTCAAGGTCATGGTCCGCTACCCTGAGGACCGGCGACGCAGCTTCGCCGGCCTGGCGGACGAGCGCCTCGAGCTGCCCGTGGGGGGCGGTATCCCGCTTGGGGTGGCGGCGACGGCGGTGGAGACGCGGGAACTCGAGACGCTGGTGCGGATCGACGGCGTCCCCGCAGCGGTGGTGGGCGCCTTCGTGGATGGGGCGGTGTCGACTTCTCGCGAGCTACGGGCCCACGTCGAAGACAGTGTGCTGCCCCAACTCCAGGCGCGTTATCCCGGCCTTGGCCTTGCATGGGCTCGTTCGGGGGTGGATGACGACGAGGAGTCGCTGGCGCCGCTGGCCTACACGCTGCCGGTCGTCCTGCTGGTGATCTACACCATCATCGCGGTGCAGTTCCGCAGCTACGCACAGCCGCTGGTCGTGCTGACGGCGATGCCGCTGGCAGCGGCCGGCGCCGTGCTGGCGCATCTGCTGCTTGGCTACGACATGAAGCTGTCGTCGGTGTTCGGAGTGGTCGCGGTGCTCGGGGTCGTCATCAACGACACGCTGCTCCTCATGGACCGCTGCAACACCCTCCGCGCCGGTTCGACGCTGCCTGCGATCGCGGCGATCGGGGGCGCCGTGCGGGACCGGTTCCGACCGATCCTTCTGACCACGGTGACGACCGTCGGCGGCCTGCTGCCCGTGCTGTACCTGAAGTCCGAGGCGACCATCGCCAACTACGTGCCGATGGTGGTGAGCATCATAGGCGGGCTTGCGGCGGGCAGCCTGGGGATCCTCTTCGTGGTTCCCGCCATCCTGCTGCTCGGGGAAGGCGTGCGCGAGCGCGCCCGCGCGGCGCGTTTTCCGCAAGCCGACGCGGCGACTTGATGCCGTCGCCACCCGGGGGTGAGACGTTGGGGATGCGGAGACTCCCGATGTCGGCAAGGGTCTGAGGGACGACGGCGCATGAGGCGGGCCCTGCCGAGCCGGACCACCGTCAAACGCTACCTGGGCTCGTTCGCGATCGCCGTCGTGGGTCTCGCGCTGATGGCCGCGATCGTGGCGACGGGGCCGGTGGCCGAACCAGAGGACTCCGGGGCGGGGCCGCCGGTCGTGCACTTCGTCACGGTGCGGCCCGGGCCGATCCGGCTGACCGTGGCGGCACACGGCGTGGTGCTGCCGAAGACCGAGAGCCGCCTGGTGTCCGAGGTTGCCGGCCGCATCGTGTCCGTCGCCGACTCGATGGTCTCCGGCGGCTTCTTCCGCCGTGGCGACGTGCTTGTCACCATCGACCGGGTCGACTACGAACTTGCGCTGGAGCAGGCTCGCGCACGGCGGTATTCGGCTACCAGCGAACTCACGCAGGCACGCCGCGCGTTGGTTCGCCAAGAACGGCTCGCGGCCACGGATGCCGGCAGCGAATCGAAGCGCGACGAAGCGGTAAACCGCCAACTACTGGCCGCAGCGAGTTTTCGCGACGCGACTGCCCAGGTAAAGCGTGCCGAACGGGATCTCGAGCGCACGCACGTCATCGCGCCGTATGACGGCCGCGTCCGCAGCGAACTGGTGGATCCAGGCCAGTTCGTGAACCGCGGAGAGACCCTGGCCAATCTCTACTCGGTCGACGTTGCCGAGGTGCGCCTGCCCGTGCACGACGAGGACCTGGCATTCCTGCCGTTGACCCTCGATGGCGCGCTGGATCCCGCGGCTCGGCTGGACGTCGTGCTGCGCGCCCGGTTTGCCGGCCGCGAGCATGAATGGCAGGGCCGAATCGTGCGCACCGAAGGCGAAATCGACCCCGGGACGCGGATGGTCAAGATGATCGCCCAGGTGCAACGGCCCTACGACCAACCGGACGGCACGCCGCCGCTCACGGTCGGTCTTTTCGTCGACGCGGAAATCCATGGCCGCGAGGTCGAGGACGCCGTGGTGCTCCCGCGCTTCGCCCTGCAGTCGGAAGGGCGCGTGCATGTCATCGAGCCGGACGATCGGCTCGCCGTGCGGGAGGTGGAAGTGCTGCGCCTGCTCGGCGAGGAGGCCTACGTTCTGGGGCTGCGCACCGGTGAACGCGTGTCCCTCACACGGCTGCCGGGCGCGGTCGACGGCCTGCGCGTCCGGACGGCGGGCGACGGGGATGCACCGGCTGCCGCGCCATGAAGCGCGTGGTCTCCTGGTTCGCCACCAATCCGGTGGCGACCAATCTCCTGGTGGCTTTCCTGGTTCTCGCGGGCATCGCGGCGTTCGCGCGCATACCGGTCCAGATCTGGCCGGACCTCGACGTGCCGGTCGTCAGCATCGTGGTTCCGTACCTCGGCGCCGCG
This sequence comes from Gammaproteobacteria bacterium, assembly GCA_009840715.1. Lineage (GTDB taxonomy): Bacteria > Pseudomonadota > Gammaproteobacteria > Pseudomonadales > Azotimanducaceae > VXNE01. The sequence continues at coordinate 4,187 of VXNE01000678.1, read as the reverse complement.
CCCGAGGAAGTCGAAACGGCGGTCTGCGCACGCGTTGACGAGCAGCTCGACGGCATACCACGGGGGGGGGGCGGGGGGGGAGGGAGGGGGGCGGCGGGGGGGGGGGGTAGAAAAAAAAAAAAGA
>VXNE01000678.1:0-4053 GCA_009840715.1 Gammaproteobacteria bacterium | reverse complement strand
CCGGCGGGCCGCCCCCCCCCCCCACCCCCCCCCCCCCCCCCGCGCGGGCGCCCCCCGCACCCGCGCCCGCGCGGAGGAGGGACGCTGCCGAGTGATGGTCGCCTTGCTCTTCGAAGCCGACCACTCGGCGGTGCTCGCGGACGTCCAGAACCAGGTCAACGCCATCGACACCCTGCCGAACGAAACGGAGACGCCCGTCGTGAGGCTGCTGTCGTCAAGCGACGTGGTAGTGGAGGTGGCGGTCACGGGTCCGAGCGACGAGAGAGCGTTGAAGGAGCTGGCGCGCCGGGTGCGCGACGACCTGCTGGCCCTGCCGGCAGTCACGCGGGCCGCTGTCGCCAACGTGCGCCCATACGAGATCTCGATCGAGGTTTCCGAAGCCTCCCTGCAGCGGCACCAACTCACCTTCGATCAGGTCGCGGGCGCGATTCGCGGCAACTCCCTCGACCTGCCGGGCGGGGCGATCAAGACGGACCGGGGCGAACTGTTGCTGCGTACGCAAGGTCAAGCGGATGTCGGCGAGGAGTTCGCCGGAATCGAGGTGACCACGCGCGATGACGGGACGCGCGTGCTGCTGGAGGATGTCGCCCGCGTCGTGGACGGTTTTGCCGACACGGGGCAGGAGTTCCGCTTCGACGGGCGCCCGGCGGCGCTGGTGCGGGTCTCCCAGGTGGGCAGCCAGGACCTGCGGGAGATTTCGGCCCAGGTCAGGCGGTACGTGGCCGAGTCCGGGGCCAGATACCCCGAGGACGTCACCCTCACGGTGTGGAACGACCGATCGTCCCTGCTGGTGGAGCGCCTGGCCACGTTGATCGACAGCGGGTTGCAGGGGCTCTTGCTCGTGCTCGTGTTGCTCGGGTTGTTCCTGCGGCCCCACCTGGCCCTCTGGGTTGCGGCGGGCATTCCCCTCGCACTCCTCGGCGCCGTGTTCCTGCTCCTCTGCCTCGGGATTTCCATCAACGCGATCTCGCTCATCGGCTTCATACTGGTTCTCGGGCTGCTGGTCGACGACGCGGTCGTCGTCGGCGAGTCGGCCTACGTGGCGCAGCGCGAGGGAGCGGGGCAACTCGCAGGCGCCATCGAGGGCGCCCGGCGCGTGTTCGTACCCGTGACGTTCGGGGTCTTGACGACGGTGGCCGCGTTCGTCCCGATGCTGTTCCTGACCGGCGTCGCGGGGCAGTTCATGGCGGCGATCGCGGCGCCGGTGATCTGCTGCCTGGCGCTGTCGCTCCTCGAATGCCACGTGATCCTGCCGCTGCATCTGGGACATCGGTCGGACTCGATGCCACTCGGCGAGTTCGGCATCGCGTTGCTGGCCGTCGCCGTTCTCGCCGCGGTCGTGCTGGCAGCCGACCGGCTCGACGCCGTGGGCCTCGCGGCCGGCGCCGCCTGCCTGGTGGTGGCTGGCCACGTGAGCGGCGCGCTGCGGCGGCTGGGAACGGCGTTCGCCCGCGTCCAGATGCGCTTCGAAAGCGGGCTGGAGACGTTTATCCAGGGCGCTTTCCGGCGGCTGGTCCGCCGCGCGCTGCGAAGGCGGGCGCTGACTGTCACGACCGGGGTCGTGGCGGTCGGGCTGGCTATCGCGGCGGTGGTCGGCGGCCACTTGCCGTTCTCCTTCCTGATTTCGGACCAGGGCGACCGGGTCGTGGCCAAACTGACCATGCCGTTCGGGGCGCCGCAGCAGGACACGGACCGTGCGCTCACGCAACTGGTCGCGGCGGCGCGGGACCTGCAGGCCGAACTCGCGCGGGAACATCGAACGCCCGTCGTCACCCACATCGCTCAATCGCGCGGCTCGCACCTGTCGGACGCGACGGGTGGCGGCGAGCTGGCTCCCACCGGCAGCCACCTTGGCGAGATCCACCTGCAGTTGTCGCCTTCGGAGGAACGCAAGATCGCGACGGTCGACGTGGCGGAGGCGTGGCGCGCCGCGACAGGGCCGGTCGAAGGCGCCGAGCAGCTTGTCTTCGTGACCGACTTCAGGGAGCTGGCCCCGGACATCGACATCCGGCTGTTCGGGCACAGCATGGACGATCTGCGGGCCGCTTCCGCCGCCGTGGAGGCCGAGCTGGCCGGCTACCCGGGCGTCCTCGAAGCTTCCAGCTCGTTCCGGGAAGGCAAGGAGGAACTCTCGCTGTCGCTCACCGACGCGGGCGCAGCACTTGGACTCACCCTTTCCGACGTGGGGCGCCAGGTCAGGCAGGCGTTTTACGGAGAGGAAGCGCAACGCGTCCAGCGCGGCGAGGACGACCTGCGCGTCATGGTTCGCTACCCGGAGGAGGCGCGGCGTTCGCTCGGCTCCCTGTATGCGCTCCACGTCCGCACGCCCGCCGGAACGTACGTGCCGTTCCGTACGGTGGCCGAAGCGGAATGGGGCCAGGGCACGCAGTCGATCGAGCGTGTCGACGGCGTACGCTCCGTCAACGTTTCCGCCAAGGTCGACCTGAGCCGGACATCGGGCAATGCGGTGCTGGACGCCATGGGCCCGTTCCTCCACGACAAGGTCGACGCGAAGCCCGGACTCGGCTACGAAATCGAGAGCAACCGCGCCGTGCGGGAGACCGTGGCAAGCGCGGGCCCGCTGTTCCTGGCGGCGTTGGGCGCCATCTACGCGCTCCTGGCGATCCCCTTACGCTCGTATCACCAGCCGCTCATCGTCATGGCCGTGCTGCCGTTCTGTTTCCTCGGCGCGGTTTTGGGGCACCTCCTGGCCATGATCCCGGGAATCGTCCTGGGCTTTTCCATGCCATCCGCGTTCGGTCTTCTGGCAGCCGCCGGGGTGGCGATCAACGCCTCGTTGGTGCTGTTGCACGGCGTCCAGCGCTACCGCGCCGACGGGGAGACCGTGGAAGCGGCCCTGGAGGAGGCGGCCGCGTCCAGGTGCCGGCCGATTCTCATCACCACCGTGACGTCGTTCGTCGGCCTCATGCCGTTGATGCTGACGGACAGTCCCAGTGCCGCGCCGATGGTTCCCATGGTGGTTTCGCTGGCTTTTGGCATTGCCGTTTCCTCGGTGGCCGCGCTCGTCTTCGTGCCGGCCCTCTGGCTTGCCATGCACCGCGTCGGCACCCGCACGCGCCGGACGGCCACGAGTCTTGGCGACCTCGTCGGCGGAGCGCGGAGCCTCGCCCCGTGGCAGGCGCGTTACCCCTTTCTTCAGGAGAGCCTGCGCAGCCGCGAGTTCACGGACCTGTTGATCGACGACGAGGAGGGCTTCGATGCCGAAACCGCCCGCATCGCCCGCACCGGTCTGGTCAGGCTCTACTACGAGCGAGAATTCGACCGGCGGGCGATGGACGAGCAGTTGTCGGCGATCGCGGAGCAGGCGCCCTCGACGGACGACCTCGTCGCGGAGACGCGCAACTGGGCCCAGCAGCGCGCGTTCCAGCTTGGAGCCCACATGCTGCGCGGCGCGGTGGAGCCGCGAGAGGCGGCGCGACCACTGTCGGATATCCTCGATGCATGCCTGGTGCGGACGCTGGCCGCGGCCCGGCGGGATTTCGTCGCCGAACATGGTCCGTTGCGGGAGGGTTCGATCGCGCTGGTGGCCCTGGACGCGCACGCACGGCGCGAGTTCGTTATCGGCGGTTCGCTGCGGATACTGTTCCTGTACGACGGCGCGCGGGCGGACGCCGCCGCCCCGCTCGATGCCGAGGCGTGGCACGTGCTGTTGCTCCAGCGCTTCCAGCGCATGTTCGGCGAATTGTCCCCCGCCGCGATGCTCTACGAGCCGCTCCCGGCCTGGCACGCGAAGGATCACCCCCACGCCGCGTACTCCCTGCCCGCCTTCGAGGAGTACTGCCTGGATGGGGCCTCCGCCGCCGATCTGCGCATCCTGGTGCATGCCCGTGTCGTAGCCGCCGACGGCGGTCTCGCAGAACGATTCGAAAGGGTCCGGCAAGCGGTCCTGGGCCGGGCGCGGCAGCGCGACGCGCTTGGCGAGGCGCTCTCGGGGCTGCGCCCAAGGGAGGGCGAAGGGACGTGGGACGTACTCGGCGCGCCCGGCGGGCTCCTCGACCTCGAGTTGCTTGTCGAGAGTCTGCATCTCGTGGC
>VXNE01000160.1 GCA_009840715.1 Gammaproteobacteria bacterium | reverse complement strand
CGGCGTGCTGTCCATGGACATCCGGCGCGTGGGCGAAAGTCCCGAGTTCCCGTCGGGCTACGAGATCGTCATCGATGGCGGGCGCCGGCCCATGGGGGTGGACGCCCTCGCGTGGACCCGGGAGGGGGAACGGCTCGGCGCGGGGGAACTGGTCGTCAACTCCATCGACGCCGACGGGACGCGCGACGGCTACGAACTGCACCTGACGCGAATGATCAGCGACGCCGTGCGGATCCCCGTGATCGCGTCCGGCGGCGCGGGCGTGCCGGAGCACCTCTATGAGGTGCTGACGGAGGGCCGTGCGGACGCTGCTCTGGTGGCTTCGATGGTGCACTACGGTGACTACACCGTGAGCGGCCTGAAGCGCGACCTCCACGAACGCGGCGTCAAGATGCGGATGTCCTGGTGATGAAAGCGGTCCTGGTTGACGGAGACGCGCTGGTCTGGGGCGACGCCGACATCGGCGCGCCTGGTCCGGGGGAAGTCCTGATCGCCAATCGCGCGAGCGCGGTGAACCGGGCGGACCTCGCGCAACGCGCGGGAGGCTATCCGCCGCCGCCGGGGGCGAGCGAGATCCTCGGTCTCGAGTGCGCCGGCGTCGTGGAGTCCGTCGGCGAGGGCGTCACGCGCGTGGAGGCGGGCGACCGCGTGTGCGCCTTGCTTGCGGGCGGCGGGTACGCCGAGCAGGTAGTGGCCCCGGCGGGGCAGGTGCTGAAGATCCCCGGCCAACTCTCTTTCACGGAGGCGGCGGCGCTGCCGGAAGTGTTCGCCACCGCGTATCTCAACCTCTTCGTGGAGGGCACGCTGCAGTTCGGAGAGACGGCGCTTCTGCATGCCGGCGCGAGTGGCGTGGGCACCGCGGGCATTCAGCTCTGCCGCGAGTTTGGGAGTCCCTGCTTCGTCACGGCCGGCAGCGACCACAAGATCGCCCGTTGCGTCGAGCTCGGCGCGGCCGGGGGAGCGAACCGGCATACGGAACGCTTCGTGGACAAGGTCCCGGAGTGGACGGAGGGCGACGGACTCGACGTCATCCTCGATCCCGTAGGCGCGGCCTATCTCAAGGACAACCTGCGCGCACTGAAGGCGGACGGGCGCCTCGTAATCATTGGCCTGCTCGGCGGCGCCGACCTGGCCGTGGAACGCGGGCTCGGCCTGATGATGATGAAGCGCTTGCGCATCGTCGGGTCCACCCTGCGGGCGCGTTCCATCGCACGCAAGGCCGCAGTGATGGACGCGCTGAAGGAACGCGTGTGGCCCGCCATCGCGGAAGGCCGGATCCGGCCTGTCATCGAGGCCGTGGTGCCGATGCCCGACGCGGACTCGGCCCACCGGGTCATTGCTGGGAACGAGACGTTCGGGAAGGTTGTGCTGGAGGCGCCTTAGCTCGCGTCACCGGCGGCGCCGAATGGCGCGGTCGACCCAGACCCGTTGCCGGGTGGCGTCGTAGCGGGCGTGAAAGGGCCGGGACAACGACGCACAGAACTCCTGCAGCTTCGTCCGCGCCCCTCGCAGGGAGTCCGCGACCAGGTACCGAGGCTGAAGATCGGTGATCGGGTAAGGTTCGCGCGCGGCGGCCTCGGGATCCCAGGGCTCGAAGGCCTCGTCGGGCAGACCTCCACCGCATGCGCGCTCGAGTTCGCTGACGCTCGAGAGCACGCCGGCGCCGTATGCCTTGCGTTGGCCGTCCTCTCGGAGGAGGCCGAACTCGACGGAGTACCAGTAGCAGCGCGCCAGGCGCTCGATGTCGTCGTCGCTCGCGCCGAGGCTCGCGAGACCGATCTCCTGCGACAGGTCGGCGAAGGCAGGGTCGGCGAACATTGGGGCATGACCGAGGAGTTCGTGACACACGTCCGGCTCGGGGGTGTAGAACGGGACGGAATGGTGGCGCACGTACTGGGTCGAGAAGAACACCCGGAAGGCCAGCCCGTTCAGGAAGTCCCGCGGCCGCATCAGGCCCGCCACCGGGCGCAGGACGAACCCGGTGCGCGCCTCGAGGAACGCGCTCACGTCGCGTCCCTGCGGAATCGAGCGGGGGCCGAAGTCGCAGTGCCGCTCGAGTTCGTCCAGCGCCGCCAGGTAGGCCCCGCAGCCGTATCGGGTTCGTAGCGGCGCGAGACGGCCGTAAACACGGCCCCAGGTCTCGGTCTCGGCGGCGGTGTACTCGATGAGGGGGAAGGGTGTGCCGTAACGGTAGTCTTGCGCCAGGCGGGCGATGTCGGCGCGTCGGTGCCGGTAGCCGGCGTCGGAGAAACCCGGATGGTCGGTGTGCAGCGCACCGCCGGCGTCGAGCGTGTTGGCGGCGACGAGGTCCAGCTCCGCGAGGTGGCGCGGAAACCACGGCACGTGCCGGTCGTCGAGTACCGTGACCCGGGTCGTGGTGCGCGAGAGCTCGTCGATCGCTCGCGCGATGGTGGCGTCGTCTCGGTGGCTTTCGCAGTCGACGTAGAAATCGAAGGTCCCGCCCCGTCGCGGGCGTGACTCGATGCGCGTCAGGTTGACGCCGTGGCGGGCGAACGGCCGGAGCGCAGACTCCAGGGCTCCCGGACCATCGTCCAGCCGGATCAGGAGCGTCACGCGCTGTTCGGCGGCCCCGGGCGCTGACCCGGACTCGGTGAGGGTCGGCCGCGCGGGCCAGGCGTCAGGCGCGGGCGCGTTGCTCACGACCCTTCGACACCGTCGTGGAGCCAGCGGGCGTGACGCGGTGCGCGCTTCGTTCGGGTCCACTCGGCAAGCATGTCTTCGGCGACCGCCCGGGCGCGTTCCCGGGGGGCGTCGCCGCCCTTGTTGCAGGCGAGTTCGAGGCGGTGCCCGTTCGGATCGAAGAAATAAACGGAGTCGAAGATGCCGTGATCCACCGGCCCGAGCACCTCGTGTCCCGCGGCTTCGAGGCGGGCCTTTGCGGCGGCGAGGGCGTCGGGGCTCTCCACTTCGAAGGCGATGTGCTGGACCCAGGGAGGGGTATTGGGATCCCGGCCCATCGGGGCCTGGTGCGGGAGCTCGAAGAAGGCGAGGACATTGCCCATCCCGGCGTCCAGGAACACGTGCAGGTACGGGTCGTGCTCGCCCGTCGAGGGGACGCGGTCCTCGGCGAACGCCAGTTGGAACTCCATGCCGAGCAGGTCCCGGTAGAAGTCGACGGTCTCGCGGGCGTCGTTGCAACGGTACGCGACATGGTGGATGCGGGTGATCTTCACGCGGCGCCCCCGGTGCCCGTGCGGGCCTGGTGACGCTCGATCGACTCGAACAGCGCCTGGAAGTTACCCTCGCCGAATCCCTCGTCCCGCTTGCGCTCGATGAACTCGAAGAAGATCGGGCCGATGAGCGGCTCAGAGAAGATCTGCAGCAGCAGGCGCGGGCCGTCGCCCGTCGTCGTGCCATCGACCAGGATGCCGTGCTCGGCGAGCAGGGGAACGGGCTCGCCATGCCCCGGCAGCCGGGTGTCGAGGGCCTCGTAGTACGTTGGCGGAGGCGGCTCCATGAACGGCACGCCCCGTTCGGCGAGCGCGGCGCACACCCCGGGCAGGTCTTCGCACGCGAGCGCGATGTGCTGGATGCCCTCCCCGTTGTACCGGATCAGGAAGTCCTCGACCTGACCGCCGCCGGCGCCGGGCGCTTCCTCGTTCAGCGGGATGCGGATCTTGCCGTCGGGCGCCGTCATGGCGCGGGACACGAGCCCGGTGTGGTGGCCCGCGATGTCGAAACGGCGCGTTTCCCGGAAGTCGAAGATGCGCTCGTAGAAGCGCGCCCAGTGGTCGATGCGCCCGCGGTACACGTTGTGGGTCAGGTGGTCGACGCGGTCGAGCCCGACGCCCTGCGGCCGGCGATCGACCCCGGAGGTGAACTCGAAATCGATGTCGTAGATGCTGCCGCCGGGCTCGCAGCGGTCGATCAGGTAGATCGGCATCCCGCCGATGCCGCGGATCGCCGGCAGGCGCAGTTCCATGGGTCCGGGGGGCGTGTCCATGGACTGTGCGCCGCGCGCCAGCGCCCGGGCGTACGCCCGGTGCGCGTCCCGTACGCGGAACGCGAGCCCCGCGACGCACGATCCATGCTCCTCGGCAAGGAACCGGGCGTTGCTCCCCGGCTCGTGGTTGACGACGAAGTTGATGTCGTTCTGGCGCCACAGCGCCACGGCCTTCGACCGGTGGTGCGCGACCTCCTCGAACCCGAGCATGGCCAGGACCGGCTCCAGCCGCCCGGGGCCGCTCGCGGCGAACTCCACGAACTCGAAACCGTCGAGGCCCATGGGATTGTGCGGTGTGGCGTGTGTCATGGTTGCTCCCGGGAGCGCTGTCCCGATCATAGACACGAATCCAGGGCAGATTTGGCCTTTTTTGACTCTGTACGGGGAGTTAGCGCAAAATCCTGCCTATGGAGAGTAGATCAAGGGAGGTTTATTTCAAATGGCCCTGGATCGTACCGATCGACGCATCCTGGCCGCCCTGCAGGAAAGCGGGCGCATGTCGAACGTGGAGCTGGCCGCGCTCGTGGGCCTGTCGGAGTCGCCCTGTTTCCGCCGCGTCCGCAACCTCGAGCGGCGCGGGGTCATACGGGGCTACGCGGCCTCGGTGGACCCACGCGCGCTGGAACTGAAGGTCACCGCGTTCGTCCTCGTGACGCTCGAGAAGCAGTCCGAGGCGCGCACCGGGGCCCTCTACGACCGGATCCGCGGCGAGCCGCACATCGTAGAGTGCCACGCCATGAGCGGGCGCCACGACCTCATCCTGAAAGTGGTCGCGCGGGACATCGACCATTTCTCGGAACTGGTGATGCGGGGGATCCTGCGGTATCCGGGCGTGCTGCACGTGGAGTCGAGCTTCAGCATGAGCGAGATCAAGGACTCGCCCGTGTTGCCCGCCTGACGGGCCTCAGGCCGCCCGGAGCCCTCAGCCGGGGAGCGCGAGGGGGCACCCCTCGCAAGAGAGGAGCCCCTCGTCCGGTCCGTCGAACCGGGGCAGCGCGGCCTCGAGATGCCGCATCACGGCGAGGACGATGTCCTCGCGCCAGGGATTGGCGACGACCTGCACGCCGATCGGCACGCCGCTCACGGACGTGCCCCCGCGCACGACACCGGCCGGCCATCCGGTGAGGTCGTAGGCTTCGGTGTAACTCGCGTCGGTGGCAGGGAAGGGCGCTTCTCCCGGCTCCGGGTGCACGGGCGTCGGATGGGCGTTCACGGGAGAGACGAGCACGTCGTAGCGTGCCATGTGGCGCTGCATGCGGCGGCGGTAGTCCTCGAACCGGGCCAACTGGCTGGTCAGCGCGTCGGCGCCGATCGCGTCGGTGCCGCCGGATTCCGCGAACCGCCGGAACCAGTTGTTCGCGTAGTCCTTGATCTCGGTACCGGCCTCCTCGAGCAGCTTCCGGACGCCGGCATGGGCGCCGACCGCCCAGAATCCGCCGCCGACCTCGCTGGTCTCCTCGACGCCGTCGAGCCGGTCCCGCCGCATCTCGAGACCCGCACGCGCCAGGATCGCCTCCGCCCCCTCGACCACGGCGACGGTCTCGGCGTCCGGTGCGGCGACCCCGTTGTCGATCATGACGGCGCAGCGCAAGCCCTTGAGGTCCACGGCGCCGGAGGAGGTGAGCGGTACGGGCTGAATGCGCGTGTCGATGCCGTCGGGTCCCCGGATGACGGAGAGGATCAGCTCGAGATCCGCCACGGTACGGGCCATCGGACCGGCGTGGCTGACGGAGTCGGTCAGCATGCCGGGAGGCAGGCAGAGCCCGGTGCGCGGCACGCTGCCGCTCGTCGGCTTGAGGCCCACCGTGCCGCAGGCATGCGACGGCACGCGAATGCTGCCGCCGTAGTCCGTTCCGATATCGAACGAGGTCAGTCCGGCCGCGATCGCCGCCGCGGCGCCGCCGCTGCTGCCGCCGGGCGAGCGTTCGAGGTCGTAGGGGTTGTTCGTGAAACCGTGGATCCGGTTGTAGGTCTCGAACGACAGCGTGAATTCCGGGGTGTTGCTCTTGCCGAGCAGGATCGCGCCGGCCGCCTTGAGTCGCGCCACCACCGTCGCGTCGGACGCCGGCACGAAATCCTTGCGTCCCATGGTGCCCCAGGTGGACACCGTGCCGGCCGTGTCAAAGCAGTCCTTGATGGTCATCGGCACGCCGTGGAGCGGACCTGTCGGGGCGAGCGCCGCGTCGGCTTCCTGCGCGCGTTCCAGGGCGTCTTCCGCGAGTGCGACCACCGCGTTCAGCTTCGGGTTGAACCGCGCGATGCGTTCGAGATAGAGGCTGGTCAGTTCCTCGCTCGACACGGTTCCCTCCCGGATCATCTCGGCCTGGGCCGAGGTCGAGAGGTACGAAAGCGAATGCGGGGACATGGCCATGTTCGTGGACTCACTTGCCTTGGAATGGGCATGACGGGTCGCGAGCGCGACGACGGGGAGAACGGCGGACTTCACCACGGTGCGACGCGACAGGCCGCCGCGACGCCCGCTGGCTGGGCGCGTCTCCACCCCGTGTACTTCGCCATGCTCTCGGTTCACGAGCGGGATTGAGCCATATCCGCGGTTGTCGTGCATCGTAGAATCCGGTTGGCGTCGCGAACGGTGGAGAACGGACCCTTGGCGGAACCGATCAGAGTGCTCGAACTGGGGACCGGCGTGGCGTCGGCGTATGCGGCAAGGCTGATGGCCGACGCCGGCGCCGATGTCCTCAAGGTCGAGCCACACGACGGCGATCCGGCGCGGCGGCGCGGTCCGTTTCCGGCGGGCACGCCCGATCCGGAACGGAGCGGCGTGTTCCTGGCGCTGAACCTCAACAAGCGCGCCATCACGCTCGATCTCCCTTCCGCGCGGCCGGAACTGGGCCGTCTGCTCGCGTGGGCGGACGTGGTGGTGCATGACCTGCGGGCGTCGGCCGCGGAAGCCCGGGGCCTCGATGCGGCGTCGTTGCGCGCTTCGTATCCGGGACTCGTGACGCTCGCGATCACGCCCTTCGGACAGACGGGTCCGTACGCCGAGTTCGCGGCCGAAGAACTCACGGTCGCGAATGCCGGCGGCTGGGCGCACGTCTGTCCCTCCACGTCCACCGACCCGACGCTGCCGCCTCTCAAGGTGTTCGGCGACCAGTGCGCGCTCATGTCGGGGATCGCCGGGGCGACGGCCGCGCTCGCCGCCGCTCGCGAAGCGCGCCGCTCGGGGGTCGGCGAGTACATCGATCTCTCCGAGCAGGCCTACGTCGCATCCGTCCTCGAGGGCGGCCTGCCGATGTACGCGTACATGGACCAGGTCCCCGCGCGGTATCACAAGCGGCTCCTGATTCCATGGCGGATCTTCGAGGCCGAGGACGGCCCCGTGTTCATCGTGTGCGTCGAGCAGGACCAGTGGGAGCGCCTCGTCGAACTGATGGGACACCCGGACTGGGCCGAGCTGCCGACGTTCGCCGGACAGGCGGAACGCTCCGAAAACGGCGATCTCGTGCACATGTTCGTGCAGGAGTTCGTGGGTGGATGGCGGGTGCGGGACCTCTACCATCGGGCGCAGGCGGACCGTATCTGCATCGCTCCCGTGATGGGTCTGCCGGAAATCGCCGCGAACGAGCACCTGCGGGCGCGGCGGTTCTTCGTCGAGGTGGGCGAGGGGGATGCGCGCATCGAGTACCTCGCTCCGGCGGCACTGACGACGCGTGGGCGCGCACCGATACGACGTCCCGCGCCGCGCCTGGGCGAGCACGACGGCGCCCTCGACCTGCCGCCGCGGGCGGCGCGGGCGTGCAGCGGCGAGCCACGCGCACCGCTTGCGGGGGTCCGCGTCGTCGACCTCACCTGGGCGTGGGCCGGCCCGTTCTGCACGCTGAACCTCGCGCACCTGGGCGCGGAGGTGATCCGCGTCGAGTCCGCCAAACGCGCCGATCTGTATCGCCGGTTCCGGATCTGCCCGGAAGAGTGGGGCGACGACCTCGACATGTCGGGCATGTTCAACCAGTGGCACCAGGGCAAGGCGAGCATGTCCGTGGACCTCGGCCATCCCCGGGGCGTGGAGATCGTCAAGCGGCTGGTCGCCGAGAGCGATGTCGTGGTGCAGAACTTCGCCACCGGCGTGATGGAGCGCCTCGGCCTCGGCTACGACGCGCTGCGCGCCGTCAATCCCCGCATCATCCTCGCCAGCATCACCGGCTACGGCCAGACCGGGCCCTACCGCCACTACATGGGCTACGGACCGGCCATGCCGCCGCTGACGGGGCTGTCGATGGCGACGGGCTACGTCGGCGGCGGGCCGGAAGAGTTCGGGCTCTCGATGCCCGACCCGACCGCGGGGATCACGGCCGCCATGAGCGTCGTCGCCGCGCTCCTGAGACGCGACGAGACCGGCGAGGGCGACCACCTCGACGTGACGCTTTGGGAAGCCACCGGCGTCCTCAACATGGAAGGCTGGATGCAGTACGCGATGACCGGGACCGAACCGGAGCGCATCGGCAACCGCTCGCCGCGGATGGCGCCGCACGGCTGCTTCGCCTGCGCCGGCGACGATGCGTGGGTGTCGATCGCCTGCAGGACGGATGCCGAGTGGAGCCTGCTCGCGCGGCATATCGATCCGGCGCTGGCGGACGATGCCCGGTTTGCGACGCTCACCGAACGAAAGGCTCGAGAGGACGAACTGGAGTCCATCGTCTCCGGCTGGACCGCGGACCGGGACCGCTGGGAGGTCACCCGCGTGCTCCAGGAGTCGGGCATCGCGGCGTTTCCGACCATGACGGCCGCGGACATCGTCCACGATCCGCATCTCGAGGCGCGCGGCTTCATCGAGCGCCTCGAACACCCGAAGGTCGGCCGCCGCGCCCACGCCGGAATCCCGTGGCGGCTGCTCACGCGCGGCAATGGCGTGGCGAGCCCGGCGCCGTGCCTGGGGGCGGACACCGACCGGTACCTGCGGGAGCTTCTTGGGCTCTCGGACGAGGACGTCGCGGAGTTGTATCGGGAGGGAGCCGTCGGCGTGTGAGGCGCGTTCGGCTTGCGGCCGGGCTTCGCGAAACGGAGACTCTCGGCATGAAGAACATCACGATCACGGTGGGTGATGATCTGTACCGGCGCGTGCAGGCCAAGGCTGCGGGGCGCGGCAATTCCGTCTCCGCGGTGGTAAGGGAGTTCCTGATCCGCTGGGCCGGTGAAGAGAGGGATTTCGACGGGCTGAAACGGCTGCAGGACGAGACACTGCAAACCATCGCCAACTCCGTGCGCGCGATCGGCTCTCCCGGGACGCCATCCACCGGAGGACATCATGACCCGGACGGTGTTCGAGCCCTAAGGCCAGGCCGTCCGGGTGATTCCCGCGATCACTCCCCGGACTCGCCGGACTTCGGTAGGGTCGTCGTCACGCGGCTGGTCGAGGTGGAGCGGTTGCTTCCAGAGCGCCCAGCAGCGCGCCCTGGCGCAGGGG
>VXNE01000675.1 GCA_009840715.1 Gammaproteobacteria bacterium | reverse complement strand
CACCTCGCAAGATAAGAGCCCTACGCCAACGTTTCTCCCCGCAAGTAGTCTGCCCACTCCCACGCGAGCATGGCCACGCTGCCCGCCCCAAAGACGATCCGGTCAGGCTTCGCGAGCAACGCGGGCTCCTCCGCGAGCATCCGCCGCAAGTGACCTGATTCGTCCTCGAGTGCGAGCTGACCGTCACGGGCGTGCTCGAGCGCGCCCACCCGAGCGTCGGGGAAGGCCGCCCGAAACGCCTGAATCGCCGCCGCATCGCGGCCGCCGTCCGCGACCACGAGCAGCGGCACGTAACCGACGATGTCGTCCACCCGCTCCCGCCGCGTGCCCGTCACCATCGGTTCCGGCATGGGCCGGCCGGCACCCCTGTCCCCGAGCACACCCTCCGTAATGACGGGCATCGACGGGAAGGGCGTCCGGCCGGCCAGCATCCTGCGGTCGCGCTCCGCGGCTTCGGTCTCGTCGGCGACGCACACGATCCTGCCAAGTTCGATCGCGCTCCGGGTGATTCCCGCGACATGCGGCTCGCGCTCGGCCTGGACGGTGTCGAGGAACGCCGGCGCGACCGCGCCGCGCATTACGGCCGCGAGCTTCCACGCCAGGTTGCACGCGTCGCGCACTCCGGAGCAGAGCCCCTGGCCGAAGAACGGCGGCATCTGGTGCGCCGCGTCGCCGATCAGCAGGATGCGGCCCGATCGCCACCGACGCGCGATGAGACCGTGGAACTCGTAGACGGCGCTGCGTTCGAGTTCGATGGCGTCCGTGTCCACCCAGTCCGCCAGGCGCGCCTTGAGGACCTCCGGCCGGGTCGCTTCGGCGTAGTCGTCCCCGGGCCGCAGCATGAACTCCCAGCGGTGGCGGCCCGGTCCCGAGAGTACCGAGGTCGTCGGCTGCCCCGGATCGCAAAGCTGCACGCTGACCTCGGAGAGCTGGCGCATGCCGGGGGGCAGCTTCACGTCGACGACCACCCACGGCTCCTCGAAGCCGAGGTCGACCATGTCGATGTCCAGGGCCCGGCGTACGAAGCTGCGCGCACCGTCGCACCCTACGGCGTAAGCGGCTTCGGCGCGCTCGCTGCCGTCCTCCGTCTCGATCACGGCCGTGACGCCGGCGTCGTCCTGCTCGACGCCGGTGACGGTCGCCCCGAGCGAGACTTCCACCTCCGGACACTCCGCGAGCCGCGCCCGCAGCGCGGCCTCGAGGCTCGGCTGGTGGAACATGTTGGCCCAGGGATAGCCCGTGGGAGCGAGCCCGGGCGGTGGGTACCGGGACATCAGGATTTCGCGGTCCCGGTTCACGAACTCGTAGCCCGCCGACGCGCAACTGTTCGCGAGCACGTCGTCGGCCACGCCGACGAAGTTGAGGAGCCGCATGACCTCGTAGTCGATCTGCACGGCGCGCGGCAGCCGGTAGACCTCGGTATCCTTCTCGACCACCCGGATCCGCAGCCCCAGTTGCGCGCCGAGCGCCGCCAGCACGGCACCGACGGGACCGAGCCCGACGATCAGGACATCATATTGACGGCGTTGCGGCATGATCCCGCCCTGGCGGAAACCGACCTATTATTTTGTTCTCACACAAATATAATGACAACAATACTTGCAGCAGAACACATCCTGGAACAGCACCCGGAGCAAGAATCGATGGCTATCCCCGATGAGATCCGAAGCGTCAAGGACTACGTCCAGCTGCCGCTGGTCTACAACCACTGGTACGTGGCCGGCCTGGTCGACGAGTTCGGGCAGGAGCCGCTGGCGAAGACCCTGCTCGAGCGTTCCATCGTCTTCTACCGCACCGAGGCCGGTGAACTCACGGCTCTGCAGAACCGCTGCCTGCACCGCTCCTTCCCACTGAGCCAGGGATTCCGGGAGGGCGACCTGCTGGTCTGCCGCTACCACGGCATCCGCTACACGCCGGACGGCGCTGTGGCGCGCGTCCCTTGCCAGGAGCATGTCCCCGACCGCCGGCTGCGCCGCTACCCGGTAAGGGAACTGGGTCCCTTCGTCTTCATCTGGATGGGCGACCCGGAGCACCCCGACGAGGGCAGCTTTCCCGACCTGCCGTTCCTGGCAGATCCCGGCTATCGCTCCATGTTCGAGGGGCTCGACATCCAGGGCAGCTACCTCCTGATGCAGGAGAACCTGAACGACCTCACGCACTTCGCCTACCTGCACAAGGACACGCTCCCGGTCGGCGAAGCGTTCCTCGAGCTGCCGACCGAGGTGAAGAGGACCCCGGAGGGCAGGATCTGGTGCAACCGCGTCGACGCCAACGCGGAACGGGCCATCGGGGCACTCCCGGGATCCATCAGGGAGCGCGTGCAGGGGCGGCCGGCGGAACGGTGGGACGGCGGCATGACCTTCTCTCCCGGTGTCTTCCAGGGATTTGCCCCCATCCACGTCGGCGCGGTGGACGACCCGCACCGCGAGACGTTCGCGCAGCACATCGTGCACTACCTCACGCCGGAGACGCGGACCAGCACGCACTACTGGTGGTCCGTCACCAACGATTTCGCGCTGGACGACGACGCCTACTACCAGTTCATGCAGGCCGTACTGGCGGCCGCGTTCCGGGAGGACAAGTGGGCGTGCGAGCACATGCAGACCCTGCTTGACGAGCACCAGGGCGAGTACCACGACCTCGGCATCCAGGGTGACCGCGCGGGCATGCTGTTCCGTGGTGTGATGCTCGACTGGGTGCGGGCAGAATACGTGGAGGCAACGCAAACGGGTTAGGCCCATGCCCTTCACCGGCGGATGTCTCTGCGGAAGGCTGCGCTACGAGATCGACCGCAGGCACCTCAATGCCATGCACTGCCACTGCGGCATGGGCCGCAAGGCCCATGGCACGCCCTTCTCGCCCCACCTCGGGGTGCGGCCGCACCAGTTCCGGTGGCGCCGCCGGGATGCCGAACCGCAGGCCTACGAGTCCTCGCCGGACGCCTACCGGGAGTTCTGCCCGCGCTGCGGCACGCACCTGCTGGTCCACGGCCAGTCGGGGGACGACACGCTGGCGATTCCGGCGGGGACGCTGGACGGAGACCCGGACGTGACCATCCTCGGCCACATGTACGTCCGGGAGCGGGTGTCCTGGTGTACGTTGGAGGACGACCTCCCACGCTACGACGAATGGCCGCCCGGCTTCGGCCCCACCGCGACCGGAGGACCCGAGCCGCCGCATGACCCGCATTGAAACCCGCGTCCTGATCGTCGGGGCCGGTCCGGTCGGCCTGATCACCGGATTGTTGCTCGATCGCCTGGGCGTCGATTTCCTGATCGTCGAGCGCCGCGAGGGCCTGCACCAGGCGCCGCAGGCGCACGTCATCTCGAGCCGGACCCTGGAGATCTGCCGCGGCGTGGGCATCGACCCCGTGGCGGTCTACGCCGCCGGTCCGGCGCTTGCGGACATCCGCACGGTGCGCTGGGTCGACCGCCTGGTCGGGCGCGACCTGGGCGTGTTCACGATGGGCAGCGCCCCGGAGGAGGCGATGCGCATGCTCAAGCAGAGCTCCTCCCCCACGGCCAACCTGAGCCAGGACCGCTTCGAGGCAATCCTGTTCGAGCGCCTCTTCGCGACCGCCGGGCGCGACGCGGTGCGGTTCGAGCATGCATGGGAGGGCTATTCGACGACGAACGGACAGCACCTTTCCCGGGTGCACACTCCCGACGGCCCACTGGAGGTCGCCTCGCACTACCTCATCGGCGCGGACGGCGCCGGCAGCCGCGTGCGGAAGGCCGCCGACATCGACATGGTCGGCCCCGACAACCTGCAGACGTTCATGAACATCCACTTCTCCGCCAACCTGCGGGAACCCCTCGCCGGCCGGGAAGGACTGCTCTACTGGATCATGGACAAGGACGTCGAAGGCACCTTCATCGCCCACGACATCGAGCGCAACTGGATCTTCATGAAGACCATCGATCCGTCCGAGCCCCTCGACCCGATCGACGAAGGGAAGTTCGCGGCGCTCCTGCGCGAGGCCATCGGCGCGGACGTGCCGGTCACGATTAACAGCATGAACGCGTGGCGGATGACCGCCCAGATCGCGTCCGCGTTCCGCCGCGACCGGCTGTTCCTGGTCGGCGACGCCGCGCATCGCTTTCCGCCGACCTGCGGCATCGGGATGAACACCGGCTTCCAGGACGCGCACAACCTGGCCTGGAAGGTCGCCATGGTCGAGGCCGGCGGCGACCCGCGCCTGCTCGACACCTTCGAGCCGGAGCGCAAGCCCGTCGCCGAGGTCAACTCCGAGCAGAGCGTGACCAACGCCATGAGGATGATGGAAGTCGCCTTCCTGCTGGACGTGGACGGCGACCAGCGCATCACGCTTGCGGACCTGGATGCCGTGCTGGCGGACGCGAACCGCCTCGCGGCCGTCCAAACCGCCGTCGACGCCCAGGCCGCGCACTTCAACATGTCGGGACTCGACCTCGGCGTCTGCTACACGGGCGCCGGCGTGATCGACGACGGCCCTCCGCCCGCCTCGGAAGACCCCGTGTCGAAGTACGTCCCCTCCACGACACCCGGGGCGCGCCTGCCCCATGCCATGCTGCTACGCGACGGCGCGCCGCTGTCGACGCTGGACCTCGTGGCCCTGGACCGCTTCCTGGTATTCGCGCACCACGACGCCCCCGACACCCTCGAAGCCGCCATTGAGGAACTCGCGGAGCGCGGGGCTCCCCTCGGCATGCGACGCGTCGGCCCCGGCGCGGACATCGTGCCGGCCGACGACAGGTTCGCCGCGCTGTTCCCGACGGAGGAGGTCCTGCTCGTGCGGCCCGACGGCCACATCGCGGCACGATTCGAATCCGGTCGCGCCACCGCTGAACTCGCCCGCGCCCTGAACGTTCTGCTCCCCGCCCCGTAGGGGACGGGCTTGTCCCGTCCCGTGCCGGAATCGTGCATGGCCTCCAGACGGGCGACCACAAGGGTCGCCCCTACCGGCTTTCGTATTCCGCCGCCGGGTCGACCGGCCAGAGGGGCTCGGGGGCCCGCCGCCGTTCGAACGTCTCGATCCGGTGGGTGGTCAGCCCCGGGGGGTCCGCCGTGACGATCGTTCCCGCGAGGTCCTGAAACCCGGCGCGAAAGTGGTTGGAAGACTTGAGCGCGACGATCGGGTAGGTCGTCACGTCGATGCCGACGGCCAGGAAGGGCCCGATGTCGAACGTCTGGCTGCGGTTCGAGGCCACCACGATGTCGATGCCGTCGACGACCAGCCGCGCCATCGGCCCGAGATGCAGGGATGCACCCTTCACCATCGCGAGCATCTTGAGCCGACCGTCGTGCAGTGCCTTGACGTAGGCGGTGAGTTCGAGCGGCGCACCGTGCAGGTCGTCCGTCTTGCCTCCGAGGCGCACGTCGAGGGTGCTCCCCACGCCGGCGTCGTGCGCCTGCCGGGCCACTTCCGGGTCCACCAGGAATGCGAAACAGGCCTTCTCGAGCCGTGCCTCGAGCATCGCGCGGAGCAGGTGCGTCCCGTCGCCCGGCGTGCCGCCGCCGCAGTTGTCGGAGGTCTCGTTGATCACGACCGGGTGTTCGGTCGAGTTCCTGGCGCGTTCCACGGCTTCCTCGGCCGAGAGGCTATGGGCCCTGAACGCATCCCGCTGGCGCCAGAGCGATTCCGCCGCCCCCTGGCCAACCGCCCGCGCCCGCTCCCGATCGCCCCGTGTCGTGACGGCCACGTGGCATCCGACGTGGGCGATGTCCGTGTACGGGAATCCGTGGAACCAGCTCACGTCGATGACGTCGTCGGGCAGTTCGGCTTCGAGCATCTCGCCGAGCATGGCCTTCCCCTTGCCGAGGATGGTAGTCGTCGTCGGCAACAGCATCGGCACGGTCTCGACGTGCACGACCGGCCGAAAGTTCTCCCGCAGCATGGCGTCGATCAGGCGGATGGCCTCGTCGCCACGCTCGTGGAAGTCCACGTGGGGGTAGTGGTGGCAGGCGAAGACGCCGTCCAGGGCATCCGCCATCGTCTGGGTCACGTTGCCGTGCAGGTCGAACACCGCGGCGATCGGCACCGCTTCGCCGACGAGGTCGCGCACCGCCGTCGCAAGATCGCCTTCGAGGTCCTCGAGGTGCTCCACCACGCCCGCGCCGTGCAGGTCCAGGAAGACGCCATCGACGGGGCGCGCCGCCGCGATCCCGGCGAGGATCTCCTGCTTGAAGGCATCGTACGCTTCCGACTGGATCGTGCCGGACGGCTGGGCGTCGACGATCAGCACCGGCACGACCTCGAATCCGAGCCGCTCGCAGGCGCGCATGGCGCCGCCCGCGGCGCTGTCGGTGTCCCGCTCCCGCAGGATCGCGGCGCCCCGGCGCTGGTGGAACGCCGACGCCGGGGTCGTATCCCGGCAGTACGTGTTCGTCTCGTGGCGGATTCCCGCTATGACGACGCGAGTCATGATCTGCCCTCCGGCAGCGGCCAGCGCTCGATCACGCCGGTGCGCGCCGCCACACGAACCGCGTAAAGAGCCACATGACGACCCCGCCGACGACCAGGACCACGGCGGCGTACCGGGCAGCGTCTGCCGGCGGGTTGAACAGCCGGGTGAGCCAGAGGGCGTAACCGGCAGCATGCACGCCGAGAAAGACCGCCGCAAAGAGCAACGGCCGCGCCCGATAGACCCGCGACAGCACGAACGCCTGCAAGGCGACCATCAGCGCGACCACGGGCACCGGCACGAGCACGAACAGGTTGGCGGTCACCTCGGCATCCCGCTGCAGCAGCGCCATCCAGCGGATGCTCATAAGCTCCGTCGGCAGGACGCTCGACAGTGCCACCACGACCACCGCCACGTACTTCACGGCGTCCGATTGGAACCAGTCGCCGCGACCCTCCCCCCGCGTCGCCGAGTACACCCCGATCCCGATCATCGAGACCAGATAGACCAGGATCGAGCCCGGGATGACCGTCCGCACGACGGCCGACAGCTCCTCCATTCAGGCGTCGGTCCCCGCTTCCACGGCCGCCAGCACTTCCGTCAGCGGCGGGCGCGTGCGATAGCCCGGCACCGCGAACTTCGCGTTGATGCGTCCGTCCGGCGCGAGCCAGAAGATGCCCGGTAGCGGTATGCCCCGGCCCAGGTTCTCGTCGGGAACGCCAAATGCGTTCACGTGCTGCCCGTCGACGTCCCGCAACAGCGGGAAGCCGAGTTCCTGCCCGTCGTGAAACGCCTTGAGGGTCTCCGTGCTGTCATAGGTCATGGCCGCGATGTTCACCCCGGCCTCTTCGAATCTGCTCCGCCACTCTTCCAGTTGAACCAACTGGGCCTTGCAGAAGGGTCACCAGTCCGCGGAGCGGCTGAGGACGAACAGCACGCCCCGCTCTCCGCACAGCGACCCGAGGTCCCGGGTCATCCCGTCCTGGTCCGCGGCCGCGATGGCCGGCGCGGTGGCGCCGACGGGCGGGCCCCAGGACTCCGCATAGTCATCCGCGAACGCCGCGCCCGCCAGGGCGACCAGTGCGCCCGCCAACATGAGTCTCTTGGCGATCATGTGTCCCTTCTCCGATGGGTGGTTTCGTACCGGCCGACAGCATATGAAGATCGGCCGCCAAAATCGAACCGGCAGGCCGTTACATGTTCGCTCTGGCCGCGTCTTCCCGGGCCTGGGCGCGTTCGAAGCTCGGGCGTTCCTGCACTCGTTCGACGAGGCTGACGACGTTCGCGTAATCCTGCACCTGAAAGCCCGCGGACGCGGCCGTCGTCATGAGCCAGCGCAGGTACACGTCCACGATCGACCACTCGGCGCCGTACCACCAGTCGTTACTCGCGAGGCGTTCGTCGACCCGGGCGCAGACACCGTGCAGGTACTCATGTCCCTTGGCCTGCACGCCGCTCGGGTCCCCATCCGTGAAGCGGATGGGCATGCGGATCTGGCGCACCATCGGATGCACCGTGGCGGAGCACCAGACCAGGTCCGAAACCTGCCGCGCGCGCTCCATGGGGCTCGTAACCTCGGGCAGCAGCTTCGCTTCCGGGGCGATGCCATGGAGGAACGTCAGGATCGAAGGGTTCTCCGTGAGCACGTGGTCGTCCGCCGCGAGAGCGGGGACCTTGCCGTCCGGGTGGATGGCCAGATACTCGGGGCGCTTCTGCTCGCCCTCCATGATGTTGATCAACTGGTCGTCGTAGTCGAGCCCCGCTTCCTCGAGCGCGTTCATCGTCACGCCCGAGCAGGCGAAGGGGCAGTGGTAGAGCTTGAGCTTCATGCGGACTCCCGTTTCATCGTGATCGCCGGAACATTTCCAGGACAAAGCGAATGGTGGCGCCGAGCCCGGACATCTCCGGGACGTGGGGGGACGGTGGGTACGCGCCCGGCCAGTCGAACACCCCCGCGCGGAACGAGGGCCTCTCGAACGCCCGCTCCACGTATCCCCGCACCCGGCGGCGGGACGCATTCTCCTCCCAAGCGCCGCCGATGCCCAGCCACTTCATGCGGAAGAGGCTCACGGTCCACATGACGTCCGCCATGGTGAAACGCTCGCCCAGGGCCCAGGGTCCGGCGTGGGAGGCGAGTTGGTCCTCGAGCTCCGCCACGTGCGCATCCATCGCCCGGTGCGCTTCCCGCATGCGGTCGGCGTCGAGCATGAAGTCGGCGCCACCGGCTTCCTTCGCGATCTTGCTGTCGTAAGCCGCGGTCAGCTTCTCGTCGCCGCTGGCCTGGGCCTTCAATCCCTCGATCGCGGCGATCTTCTTGGCATGCACGCCGGCGATGTTTCTGCCCAGCGCGGGCGGCCGTACGTCGCCGTCCGGGTGGGCACCGTAGAGCACGGCCACGTGCGGCGCCTGGTCGACCAGGGCGATCTGGGCGCCGACCTCGTTGGACAGTGCCTCGGGGATGAGGCGCTCGCCCTCGCTGTGTTCATCGATGTATGCGCAGATCTTCGCCGAATCGACCACGACGCGTTCCGTCTCGTGGTCCACCAGGGTCGGAACCACGCATGGATCGAACCCTTCGGTTGTCATGGAGGACTGGCCCGTGTAACCGCTCGCCAGCACCGCGTCCGGGGCGCCCTCGAGCCGCAAGCGGACGTACCCCGGCATGTAGCACTCCGGCGCCTCGGCCTTGCGGATCATCAGGTTGAGATCGTGCGAGTAGTACGGAAGCCGCTTCTCGGCCAGTACGGTGCGCACCTTCATCGAGCATAGCGAAGGCGCTGCGTGGTACAGCTCGAAGCGCGGTTCTTGGTCGGATGCCGCCTCGCCGTTGACCAGCCTGTTGCGATACCTGCTGGTGAACGGCTCGTTCGCCGCGGCGACCAGTTCGCTCAGGTTCATGACGTCTCTCCGTGGGCGCCACGCACCCGGTTGACGATGAGGGTGGCCTCCGCGGGCGTCGGGTCCGCGTTCCCGCGCCACGCCACGTGCTGGTCCGGGCGGGCCAGCACCCGCCGACGCTCATAGAGGCTCGCTGCGGTGTCTTTTACACATCTCCGAGCCCCCCACACAAGAGGCAATGGGGGGTTGGGGCT
>VXNE01000634.1 GCA_009840715.1 Gammaproteobacteria bacterium | reverse complement strand
GCAGGTAGGAGAAGTGCGCCGTGTCGAGACCACCCTCGCACGCCTGCGCCCAGTTGCACTGCTGGAACTTCTTCGAGACGTGACGATGTTCCGGCGGCAGCGTGGCGAACTCGAACTGCGGCAGCTCGGGTGCATCGCCCTCGCCCATCCAGGCCCAGACGACGTCCCCGAACTCGCGCACCTCAAGGGCACGCAGGGCGGCCTTCGGCCTGACGCGCTCCGCCGTGTCCAGGTCGAGCGTCGGAATCTCGAGACACCGGCCTTCGACGTCGAACTTCCAGCCGTGGTAGGCGCAGCGGATACCGCACTCCTCCACGCGGCCGAAGAAGAGGTTCGCGCCGCGATGCGTGCAGGCCGGCTCGACGATGCCGACACGGCCGCGGGTGTCACGAAAAGCGACGAAGTCCTCGCCGAGGAGCTTGACGCGCAGGGGCGGACAATCAGGCTCGGGCAACTCGCGGGAAAGCAACGCGGGCATCCAGTAGGAACGGAAGACGTCGCCCATGGGCGTGCCGGGTCCCGTCTGTGTGAGCCTTGCGTTCTCTTGCGCCGTTAGCATGTCTACCTCCTGACCCCGGCGTCTTCGGACGCCCTCCAACCGGGAGGGTAAGGGACGCGGGCGCGCCGGTCCACGCTCACGATGGTCACTCCGCCGGGCAGCCTCCACCACCCAAAGCGTCGTACTCCGCCTGTACGAAGTTCTCGAACCGGAAGGTCTCCCGGTACAACCGGCAGTGTTCCTCGAGGCTTGAGAAGCTCGTGTCCGCGAGCAACCGTGCCCGCAGGTCGTCCATGGTGAGCCGGAACGACGACATGCGGACCCCGCCGTCGCTGCTCGCGTCCAGCAGGAGGAGCCGCCGCGCCCCGGCCCCGTTCTCCCAAGCGGACCATTCCACCTGCTCGCCGTTTCGTCCTCTCCCCGGATCTCCCGTCCAGGCGAACTCCGCCCAGTACGACATCATGGTCTGCGACAGGGCGTCGCGTTCAGGCACGTCGTAGTCCGCCACGATCCCCAGCCGGTCGAGAAAGTCGAGCGTGCCGAACACGAAGGGAATCTCCAGCGCGTGGGCGGCGCCGAAGAGCCGCGCGAGGTCGAGCGTACCCACGCTGCGCATCGCGTCCCAGTCGAAGCGGTAGGCGAACACCGTAGGCCCTTGCGCGGCGCGCAGCGGAATGGCCAGGCGGTCCACGGCCCCCACTTTCCAGGCATCGCTGCTGTAGCCCGTGTCGCGGTCGTAGCGCTCCGGGTCGCGGACCCGGTAGGGCAGGATGCCGAACAACCGGTCGGTCGCCTCCGGCGAGAACGCCGCGAAGAGCTTCACCTCGTCGCGGTTGGTGCCGAAGATCGCGGGTGTGACGTTGTAGCGCCCTGCCGCGAAGAGTTCGGCGGCCTGCAGGTCGTCCGGCAGCACGTGCCCGTCGCCGAGCAGCGTCGCCGTGCCCCCGAAGCCCGCACCCCCCTGGGCGGCGAGTATCTCCAGCGCACCCTTCGAGCGCAGATAGCCCGCGAGTTCATCCTCCGCCATGGACTCCTGCCGGGCCTGGGCCCCGGATTGGTCGAGGCCGGCGTCGTCCGCCATGAGCAGGTTGTCGACCAGTTCGCGGAAACCCGTCCGCTGGGCGGTGCCGTACTCCAGCGCCTCGGCCACCGGCACGATCCGCAGCCCGCCGCTCTGGGCGATCGCCTTGTGGTACAGGCCCGCGGCCAGCGGCGAAACCATCAGGGCCTGCACGTTCCATCCCCCGGCGGACTCGCCGAAGATCGTGACGTTCGCCGGATCGCCGCCGAACGCGGCGACGTTGTCGCGCACCCAACGCAGGGCATGGATGATGTCGAGGACCCCGTAGTTGCCCGAGTCGTCGAGGGCGTCGCCGGTAGCGAGGGCCTGGTGACGGAACCAGCCGAGCGGCCCGAGGCGGTAGTTGATGCTCACCACGACGACATCGTGGGTTCCGGCAAGGCGCGCACCGTTGTAGAGCGGCGTACCCCCCTCGCCGATGTGGTTACCGCCGCCGTGGATCCAGAACATCACGGGTACCGGCCGCCCCGAGTCGGCGCGGCCGACGGGAGACCAGACGTTCAGGTAGAGACAGTCCTCGTCGCCCGCGAACGCGCCTCCCCCGCCGATTTCGCCCTGCGGACACTGCGCGCCGCGGACGAGGCTCTCACGTACCCCGGACCAGGGCGGAAGCGGCTGCGGCGCCCGCCAGCGCAGCGGCCCGATCGGCGACGCGGCGTAGGGGATACCGAGCCACGCGTAGGTATCCAGGCGATCCACGAAGCCCACGACGTCCCCGCCGCCGACGGTGCGCCGCGTCTCGGCCGCGACGATCGGCACCGGCGGCTCCTCGAATACGCGCGCCAGGTACCACCAGACCGAACCGCCGGCGACCGCCACCAGCGCGATGACCACCACGAGCACGATCAGCAGGACACGGACGAGCCTCATCGGGTGTTCTCCTCTTCGGCAACGCGATTATGGACGAGTCTCAGGCGTCGGCCTCAGGCCGCCACGGCCGCCGCGTGCGGCGACGCGACGAACACCGCCCCCGAGAGTGCCCCGTCCGCGCCGCGCATGACGACCTGCGGGCAGGCGAACAGGTTCGGGCTCACGCCGTTCGGGAACACGCGTGCCGTCGGGTAGCGCTCAGCGACGGCCCCGATGATCTCCTTGGCCATGTACGCCATCACGCCGACGTCCTCGTTGCCCGAGACGTCGATGCGCGCGCAGTGCACCGCGTCGTCGAGGTCCATGCCGTAGTCGAGGACGAAAGAGACGAGTTGGAACACCGACGCGAGGATCTTGCGTCCCCCGGAGGCGCCGAGCGCGATGGCCGAGCCGTCGTCCCGCCGGACGACGGTCGGCAGCATGTTGCACAGGGGTCGCCGCCCGCCGGCCACCGAGTTCGGCCGTCCCGGGCGCGGGTCGAACCACATCATGCCGTTGTTCATCAGGATGCCCGTGCGCGGCAGCATGATCCGGGCGCCGAACGCCGACATCACCGTCTGGGTGAGTGAAACGAGGTTGCCGTCGGCGTCGGCCACACAGAGGTGACTGGTGTGCGTGGGCAACACGCCCTCCCCGCCCTCGCCGATGTGCTCGATGCGGTAGTCGTAGACTGTGCGCAGCGCCTCGATGTAGGCCACGACCGCGTCGAGGTCGGGCGCCGTACCGCGAAACGCCTGGGGTTCCACGAGCGACAGGGCGTGCATCAGGCTCGGGCCCGCCGTCATGTGCCCCGGCACCGCCACTTGGGCGTCCCGATAGCGGCGTTCGAGCGGGTCAGCGAGAAACGCATCGTAGCCCTCGAGATCCTCGAGCCGGATGCGCGACCCGACCTCCTCCAGGTCCGCCGCGATGTCCCGGGCGAGCGCACCCTGGTAGTAGTCCTCCGGACCCTGCTTCTGCAACCGGCGGTAGGTCGACGCCAGGTTGCCGAGCCGCAGCGCCCCGACGGAGCCGTCGCTCGGGGCCCTCGGCGGCAGCCCGTCGGCGAGATAGACGCGGCGGGTCTCTTCGAACCGGGCGAGGTGACGCGCATGCGACGCAATCTTGTGGGCCGCGTACCAGTCGAGAAGCAGCCCATCTGCCGCAAGCCGGCAGGCCGGTTCGATGGCCCGCTCCCAGGACAGGGTCCCGAATGTCTCCAGCGCGAGCGCCACGCCATTGACATAGCCTGGCGTCGCCACGGCGAGCGGACCCTCGACGTTCGCGTCGCCCACCACCGCGGGCCAGTTGAACGTGTCCGCGCCGGTCGTTCCCTCGGCGAGTGGATAGTCCTCCGGCCGTGCCGCGAGCGGCGCCCGCATGCCGAACTCGACGACGCGCACGGCATCTTCGCCCGCGAGGTGCACCGTCATGTATCCGCCACCGCCGATGCCGCTCATCCAGGGTTCGACGGCGCCGATGGCGAGGCCGGCGGACACCGCGGCATCCACGGCGTTACCGCCGTCGCGCAGTACAGCGGCGCCTACCTCCGACGCGACGTGGTGCTGGGTGGCCACCACGCCCCGGTCGCCCCGTACGGCGGGCTTGCGGATTTGCCAGTGTTCGGTGAAGTGCTGGGGCATGCGCTCTCCGCGACGCGAGTAACGACGGCCGCATTGTCGCCCATCAACCCGTCCCTCCGTCCAATCCGGAATGTTCGTCCGTCTGATTCGGAACGCACTGTCGTCCAATCCGGAATGGGTGCACCGTTCGCGTGGCGCCCGCCTTTCGCGTAGCGTATGGCCCATGAAGCTCGCGGTGCTGGACCAGTCGCCCATCGGCCGCGGCGAGGACGCACTCGCCGCTGTCGAGCACACCATCGCGCTGGCCCAGCGCTGCGATGCGCTCGGCTACCACCGCTACTGGATCGCCGAGCACCACGCCACGGAGTCCCTGGCCAGTTCTTCCCCGGAGATCCTCATCACGCGCGTGGCCCGCGAAACCGAGCGCATCCGCATCGGCTCCGGCGGCGTGATGCTGTCGCACTACTCGCCGTTCAAGGTGGCGGAGAACTTCCGCATGCTGGAACTGATGTACCCGGGGCGGATCGACCTCGGCATCGGCCGCGCGCCCGGTAGCGACGGCCTGACGGCCGCGGCGCTCGCCTACGGCAACCCCCTTGGCATCGAGTACTACCCCGCCAAGGTGAAGGACCTCGTGGCGTTCGTTTCGGGCCAGAAACCCATCACGGAGGCATTCGAGCGTCTGCGGGCGACCCCGGAGGTAGCCACCGTCCCCGAGGTCTGGATGCTTGGCTCCAGCCTGGACAGCGCCGTCTATGCCGCCCGGTTCGGCCTCGCCTTCTCGTTCGCCCACTTCATCGCGCCCGGGCCCGCTGCGCCGGCGATGCAGCGCTACCGACGCGACTTCGCGCCCGAACACCTGCACGCCCCCTACTCTTCCGTCGGCGTGTTCGCCATCGCCACGGAGGATCCCGAGCGTTCGGACGCTTTCCTGCGCATCCGCGAACTGCATCGCATCCGGCGCGACCAGGGTATCCACGGGCCGCCCCCGACCCCCGAAGAGGCGGCGGCCTACCCGTTCGAGGAGGGCCATCTCGAGCGCATGCGGAGCAAGCGGTCGCGCCAGATCATCGGCACGCCTGGCGAGGTGCGCGCGCGGATCGACGCGCTGGTCGAGGAAACCGGCGCGGACGAGGTCGTGATCCTGACGATCACGCCCACCTACGAGGATCGGGTACGGTCCTACGAGCTGATCGCGGAGGCGTACGCGCAGGCGGCCGCCCCGGTGCGATCGGACGCCGCCGCGGGCCTCTGATCCCACAGCGCCCGCGCAACAGCGGGTCCGTCCCAAGCACGAAAGGTTTTCCTGTAGAGTCGCCGCCTTCACTCCACAGGCGGAGACCAGCATGACCTCATATGCCGGCCGGCACTCCTTCGTGCCGCGCACGGTCCCGGGCCGCGTCGCGGGCATCTTCATCGCGACCTTCCTGGGCTTCTCGGCCCTCGCGAACCAGGCGACGCCGGACGGGACCGACAGTGCAGCCGCCATCGACATCCCCTTCACGAAATACGTCCTGGACAACGGCCTCACCCTCATCGTCCATCAGGACACCAAGGCGCCCGTCATCGCCGTGAACGTCTGGTACCACGTCGGCTCGAAGAACGAGAAGCCCGGCAAGACCGGTTTCGCGCACCTCTTCGAGCACCTGATGTTCAACGGTACCGAGAACTACAACGACGAGTACTTCGGACCCTTCGAGCGGGTCGGCGCCACCGGCATGAACGGAACGACCAGCAGCGACCGCACGAACTACTTCCAGGTGGTGCCGAAGAACGCCCTCGACCTCGCGCTCTGGATGGAGTCGGACCGCATGGGGCACCTGCTCGGCGTGGTGGACCAGGACCGCCTCGACGAGCAGCGCGGCGTCGTGCAGAACGAGAAGCGGCAGCGGGAGAACCAGCCCTACGGCCGCGTCTTCAACATCATCTTCGAAAACCTCTTCCCTGCCGGACACCCTTACTCCTGGCCCGTCATCGGCAGCATGGAGGACCTGAACGCCGCGAGTCTGGACGATGTCCGGGAGTGGTTCCGGGAGTACTACGGCGCAGCCAACGCCGTCCTCGTCCTCGCCGGCGACGTGGAGCCCGAGTACGCCAGGGAGCGCGTCGAACATTTCTTCGGGCACATCGCCTCCGGGCCGGCGCTCGCGCGCCAGGTCGAGTGGATCCCGGAACTCGATGGCATCCACCGCCACACCATGCTGGACCGCGTGCCCCAGGCGCGCCTCTACAAGGCGTGGACGGGGCCCCGCTTCGGCGACCCCGACGCGAACCGGCTGGACCTCGTCGCGGGGATCCTCTCCGAAGGCAAGACCTCGCGCCTCTACAAGCGCATGGTCTACGACGAGCGGATCGCCTCCGACGTGAGCGCGTTCGCCTTTCCGATGGAGATCGCCGGCATCTTCGGCATCGTCGCGACGGCGCTGCCGGGACACAGCCTCGCCGACCTCGACGCGGTGATCGAGGAAGAGATCGCACGTTTCCTGGCCGACGGTCCGACGCAGGACGAACTCGACCGGATGGTGACCGCCCGGCGGTCGTCCTTCATCCGGGGCATCGAACGGGTCGGCGGCTTCGGCGGCAAGAGCGACATGCTCGCGCGCAACGAGACGTTCATGGGCAACCCGGCGTTCTACCGGACCACCCTCGCGCGCTGGAACGCCGCTACGCCGGACGCCCTTACCGGCGCCGCGCAGGCGTGGATGCGGCGCGGACAGTTCGTCCTCGAGGTCGAACCGTTTCCGCCGACCAGCGTCACGGAAGCGATGGCGGACCGCAGCCGCCTCCCGGACACGGGCACGCCGCCGGACGTCGGTTTCGAGCCATTCGAGCGGTTCACCCTCGGCAACGGCCTGGAAGTCGTGCTCGCGCGGCGCACGGCAATTCCCGTCGTGGAACTGAACCTGATGGTCGATGCGGGCTACGCCGCCGACCAGTTCGCGACGCCCGGGACCGCGCAGCTCGCCATGTCCATGCTCGACGAGGGCACGGCGAGTCGCTCCGCGCTCGAGATCAGTGACGAGCTGTACGGCCTCGGCGCTTCGCTCGGCAGCGCCTCGAACCTCGACAGGTCCTTCGTCTCGATGTCCGCGCTCAAGGAGAACCTCGCGCCGTCCCTGGACCTGTTCGCCGACGTCATTCTGCACCCCGCCTTCCCGCAGGCGGACTTCGACCGTGTCCAGCAGTTGCAGATCGTCGGCATCCGCCAGGAGAAGGTGCAGCCGCGCGCCCTGGCGCTACGGCTCTTTCCCCGGCTCCTCTATGGCGACGGGCACGCCTACAGCCTGCCATTCACCGGCTCCGGGGACGAGGCCTCCGTGGCCACGCTGACGCCGCAGGACCTGGCAACGTTCCACACCACGTGGTTCAAGCCCGGCAATGCGACGCTGATCGTGGTGGGAGACACCACGCGCGACGAGATCGAGCCGCTCCTCGCCGAGCGTTTCGCCGAGTGGACCGCGGGCGACGTGCCCGAGAAGAACCTCGCAACGGTGGCCCACCGCGACGCGCCCGCCGTGTACCTGATCGACCGCCCGGACTCCGAACAGTCGGTCATCATCGCCGGTCACCTCGGACCACCCCGCAACAACGACGCCGAGATGGCGATCAGCAGCATGAACCAGGTGCTGGGCGGCGACTTCACGGCGCGCGTCAACATGAACCTGCGGGAGGACAAGAGCTGGTCCTACGGCGCATACACGCAGTTCATTCCCGCCGAAGGGCAGCGACCGTTCGTCGCGCTGGCCCCGGTGCAGGCGGACAAGACGAGCCTTGCCATGGCGGAGCTCCAACGCGAGATCGAGGACATCCGGGGGACGCGCCCGCCCTCATCCGACGAGATCGCCAAGGTGAAGGACCGTCGCACGCTGTCGCTCCCGGGCCGCTGGGAGACCGCTTCCGCCGTGCTCGGCTCCATCGGCGAGATCGTGCGCTTCGGTCTCCCGGAAGACTACTGGGACACGTACGCCGCGAGCATCCGCGCACTCACGGAGGACGAGATCCGCCAGGCCGCGGTCGATGTCGTGCGGCCCGAGGCGCTGGTCTGGGTGGTGGTCGGCGACCGCGCGAAGATCGAGGCCGACATCCGGGAACTCGGATTCGGCGAGATCGTCCTGCTCGACGCGGACGGCAACGAAATGTAGGGGCGGGGCTTGTCCCCGCCCGTGCCGGTCCGTGCACGATCTCGAGACGGGACGCCACAAGGGCGTCCCCTACTCCACCCCGAACTGCCAGTTCGGCGGCGGTACGAACGTACCCTCGCCCTCGGAGTACAGGGCGACCGGGTTCGGCGGCTGCAGCGCCCGGAACGCAATGGCCTTCTCCGTGAGGCGCGCGACGACCTCCGGATGGTCGGCCGCCAGGTCGTGGCGCTCGAGCGGGTCTTCGTCGAGCCGGAAGAGCTGTCGCACCGACGCCTCCGCGGCGCCCTCCTCCGTCAGGTAGGGGCCGATAATCACGAGTTTCCAGTCGCCCTCCAACACCGCCACCTGGTCCCGGACCGTGGTACGTCCGACGAACGAGTAGAGATCCCGTTCGAGCGTGCCCCGCTCGCCGGTCAGCACGTCGAGCACATCGACGCCGTCCAGCGGCTTGCCCCGGTGGTCCTCGATGCCGGTGACGCGCATCAGCGTCGGCAGCACGTCGATGTAGGCGACGGGCACGGAGACGTCGCGCCCACCGGAGACGTTGGCCGCTGGCCAGCGGGCGGCAGCCGCGACGCGGATACCGCCCTCGTAGACCGTCGCCTTGCAGCCGCGGAAGGGACCGTTGTCGCCGATGCCCACGGAGCCGCCGTTGTCGCTGAAGAAGAGCAGGAGCGTGTTGTCCGCGATGCCGTGCGTGTCCAGGGCCTCGAGAATCCGCCCGATGCCGACGTCGAGGGCGTGGACCATGGCAGCGTGCACCCGCCGCAGCGTGGTGCGCTCCTCCAGGGACATCAGGGGGTTGTGCCCCGTCGCCTCTTTCCAGCTCCGGGGCGGCTCGATGGCCGACAGCCGGTCGTAGAGGGGCAGGTCCTCTTCCTTCGCCTGGGTGGGCGTGTGCGGCGCGGGCATCGGGACGTAGAGGAAGAACGGCGCTGCATCGTCCGCGTGCGCCGCGATGAAGTCGACGGCCCGGTCCGCCAGCAGGTCCGTGACGTAGCCCTCTTCGAACAGCGGCTCGTAACCGAGGCTCCAGTCACGCTCGCCGAGCCGCTCGTGGGTGAAATAGTCGACCGCGAAGCCGAATCCCACGAACTCCGTGAAGCCGCGCCGCAGCGGGTGCCAGCGGCGCTTGAAGTGACCGAGGTGCCATTTGCCGAAGATCGCGCGGTGTTCGTAGCCGGCACGCTCGAGCACCGCGGGCATCAGGACCTCGCTCGTGTCGAGCCCGTAGTCGCGCCACCGCGCGCCGCCCGAACGCATGCGGCCGGCGTGGGTCGGGTAGCGCCCGGTGATGAGCCCCGCGCGGGTCGGCGGGCAGCCCGGCGCCGGATAGCAGCGCGACCGCAGC
>VXNE01000312.1 GCA_009840715.1 Gammaproteobacteria bacterium | reverse complement strand
CGTGGGCTGGCATTTGTTTATATGAGCCAGCGCCTACACCGTGCAGATCGGCGACCCGAGCCGCATCGCCGAGTGCAGCGGCATCGACACCGTGGCCGACTTCCGCCGGCGGGACATCGCGGCCGGGGGCGAGGGCGCTCCCCTGGTACCGCCCTTTC
Organism: Gammaproteobacteria bacterium; assembly: GCA_009840715.1. Lineage (GTDB taxonomy): Bacteria > Pseudomonadota > Gammaproteobacteria > Pseudomonadales > Azotimanducaceae > VXNE01. The sequence continues at coordinate 9,354 of VXNE01000312.1, read as the reverse complement.
ATGCGGCGCTTTTCGGGGTCGCCGACACGCGCCGCGCCGTGCTGAACATCGGGGGGATCGCCAATGTCACCTTCCTCGGCGACCCAGCGCTCGGGCACGGACCCGTAACCGGTTTCGACACGGGCCCCGGAAACGCGCTCCTCGATGCGTGGATTCGCGAGCACCGCGGGGAACCGTTCGACCGCGACGGCGCCTGGTCGGCCGGCGCCCGTGCCATCCCGGAACTGCTCGGGCGCCTGGAGGAGGACGCTTTCCTCGCGGAACAGCCACCGAAGAGTACCGGCAAGGAGCACTACAACCTCGCCTTCATCCTGCGGCACCTCGAAGGATCCGAAGCGGCCGCCCGCGTGCAGGCCACGCTGGCCGAGTTCACCGCGGCGAGCGTGGCCGGCGCGATCTCGTCCTGGGGTCAGGCGACGGCAGAGGTGGTGGTCTGCGGAGGAGGGCGCTGGAACGCGGACCTCATGCGGCGGCTGGACCGGCGGCTGTCCCCGCGGAGCGTGACGACGACCGATGCGCTGGGCGTGGACGGAGACGCCGTCGAAGCGGCGGCGTTCGCCTGGCTGGCGTACCGCTTCGTCGAACGGCTGCCCGGGAACGCGCCTGCCGTCACGGGCGCCGCCGGACCGCGGGTGCTCGGGGCGCTGTATCCCGCCTGACCCGGCCGGGCGCGGAGCGACGCGGCCCTGCGGCGGAAGGCGAGTCAGATGGCGAAGGAGTTACCGCACCCGCAGGTGGACGACGCGTTGGGATTGGTGACGACGAACTGGGCGCCCTGCAGGTCCTCGCGGTAATCGATCTCCGCGCCGGCGAGGTACTGGTAGCTCATCGCGTCCACGAGCATGGTCACGCCGTCGCGCTCGATGACGGCGTCGTCCTCCGCGACGTCCTCGTCGAAGGTGAAACCGTAGGAGAAGCCGCTGCAGCCGCCGCCCGTGATGAACACGCGCAGTTTCAGGAGGTCGTTGCGCTCGTCTTCGATCAGCGAGGCCACCTTGCCCGCGGCGCGGCCCGAGAACTGGATGTCCATGCGCGGATTATACGTGGCGCGCCGCACCCTGCGCCGAAGGAGCGTACCGCGGCCGTCCTGTCAGCGTCGCTCCGTGTCCTCGACCACGGCAGCCGTCGTCCCCAACGGATGCACATTGCCTCCGGCTTCCCGGTCGCAATGCAGTTCACCCTGTATCACCGCGCCTTCGTGCATCTCGATGAGGCGGTAGAACACCTTGCCCGCCATCTCGGCCTTGCCGCCCAGTTCGAGGCGCACGCTCGAGTGCACGTCCCCCTCGACACGTCCACCGATGACGACGGTCGGGACCCGGATGTTGCCCTTGACATGGCCGCCTTCGCCCACGGTGAGAGTCGCGCCACTGCCTTCGTCCGCCTCGATCTCTCCCTCGACCACGCCGCTCACGTAGAGGCGTCCGGAGAACGCGATCGTCCCCCGCACGACGGCCGAGGCGTCGATCAGCGTCGTGTCGTTGGCCGTCCGCTCGCTTTTCGTGTTCTTACCCTTCACTTTCATGCCTCCTCCCTTTCAGCCGTCCGCTCAGTTTTCCTCGACCACCCAGTCGAACGACTCCCGTAACCGCGTCTCCGCGTCGTCCCGCACCTGCGCCGTCACCGCCACAGCGCGCGGAACGAATCCCTCCGGCAACGAGAACTCGCCGGAGAACTCCTGAAAATACAGGAATCTGAAGCCGGTGGCGAAGTCGTCATCCGAGACGAGGTCCGCCACCGCATGCCGTTCGGGTTCGCCTGCGCGCTCCCCCGACAGCTCCATCAGCACCTCGCCTTCGATCCAGTTATGCCGGTCCACGATCTGCGTGAGCAGCAGCCGGTACGCGTATCGCGCCGGCTCCGGGGTCGCCGCGATGGTGAGGCGTTCGATCCTGAAGCCACGCTCCGCTTCCGACGGGGCGACCAGCCTGCGGTAGAAGCGCGCCTCCTCTTCCAGGGCGCCAATCCGGTCGCGCAGTTCCTTGATCGTGCGCCGCAGCCGCTCGTTGGCGCCCGCCTCGACCACTGTCGCCAGCCGTACGTTCGAGAGGTCGAGGTCGCCGAGGGGGTCGACGGCACCGGCGGGCGCCGCCTCGACCGCGTCCGCCTCGGCCGGAACGAACTCCCGCAGCAGAAAACCCGTTGCGAGCAGCGCCAGGCCGGCGACCGCCCCCCCGAGAACCCGGACGAGTCCCAGGCCCGGCCGTACGGCCACCACCGTCATCCGCTGCTTCGGTAGCACGTCGGCCCAACGCACCGCGCGTCCCCGGTCGGTCAACTGCCTGGCGGTATACTCGCGTACCTTTCCGAGGGCAAGCCCTCAGCCGTGACCACGCGCCGCAAGCTTCCCGGTCTCGCCCGCCGCCTCACCTCCCGCATAGCGCAACGCGTGCTCCGCCCACGACTGGCCTATGCGGACCCTCTTCAGCGCCTGGCCCTGCTCGGCGTCGCGGCCGGCGCCGTCACCGGAGTCGTCGTCTCCCTGTTCCGGCTGGCGATCGACGGTGCGGCGCTGGTGGCCCTCGGCGGCGACAGCGAGAACTTCGAGGCGCTCCCACCGGAGCTTCGGGCCGGGCTCCCGCTGCTCGGAGCCCTGGTCGTTGGCATCGCCCTCACGCGGCTGTCCGAGGACCGCCGGCGTACCGGTGTTGCCCATGTCCTGCAACGGCTGCGCGAACACGCCGGCAGGCTTCCAGCGGCCAACGCCGTGGTGCAGTTCTTCGCAGGGACAGCCGCTCTGGCCGCCGGGCTCTCCGGAGGCCGCGAGGGCCCGGCCATCCACCTCGGCGCAACCGCCTCGAGCCTCCTCGGTCAGCGTCTCGGCGTCCCCCCGGACAGTCTCCGGATCCTGGTCGCATGCGGCGCCGCCGCCGCCATCGCCGGGTCGTTCAACACGCCGATGGCCGGTGTCGTGTTCGCGATGGAGGTCGTACTGCTGGAGTACGCCGCGGCGACGTTCATTCCCGTCGGGCTGGCCGCCGTCACCGCGACGGTCATCACGCGATATTTCTTCGGCGACATGCCGGTGTTCGAGGTCGGGAACATCCAGATGCACTCGCTGCTCGACGTGCCTTTTGTGGTCCTCGCCGGCCTCGCCATCGGAACGCTCGGCGCGGCATTCACGGCGACCGTGCGCCTGTTCACACGCATGGGGCGCCGGCCGTACTGGGTCCGGGCGCTGCTCGCCGGAGCCATCACCGCCGTCGCCGCCCTGCCCGCGCCGGCCATCATGGGCGTCGGCTACGACACGGTCGACGCCGCCCTCGCGGGAACCCTGGCATGGTCCGCGCTGGCCGTCATCCTGGTGGCGAAGATGGCCGCGTCGAGCGCTTGCGTCGGACTCGGGATGCCGGTCGGCGTGATCGGCCCGACCATCGTCATTGGGGCCGCATGCGGTGGACTGCTGGGGTACCTCGGCCAGTTCCTCTCGCCCGGGGAGGCGTCGAGCGAGGGGTTCTACGTGCTCCTCGGGATGGCCGCGATGATGGCCGCCGCGCTGCAGGCGCCCCTGGCCGCGCTGATGGCGGTCGTCGAGCTGACCTCCAACGCCAACATCATCCTGCCCGCCATGCTCATCGTCATCGTGGCGACGCTGACTGCCGGGAGGCTGTTCCGCCAACCATCCGTTTTCCTGGCCACGCCCGCGGCGCTCCGTTCCCGGGACGAAGGGCCGCCGTAACCGGTATCATCGCCCGCCGCTCGTCCCCGGGCGGAGGACAGGACGCTCCCGGCATGATGATCCTCTGGGTCAAGGCCTTCCACATCGTCTTCGTGGTCACCTGGTTCGCCGCGCTCTTCTACCTGCCCCGGCTCTTCGTCTACCACGCCACCGCGACCGACGGGCCCGGCATCGAGCGTTTCAAGGTCATGGAGCGCAAGCTCTACCGGGGCATCATGACCCCGTCCGCCGCGTTGACCGCGGTTTTCGGCGTCTGGAACCTCGTCCTGACCTGGGACGCCTACGCCGCCGCCGGATGGATGTGGGCGAAGCTCGCGGCGGTCCTTGCGCTCTACGCCTACCACGGGTACTGCGGACGCCTGCTCCGCGCCTTCGCGAACGACGCGAACACGCACGGCGAGCGTTTCTACCGGTGGTTCAACGAGGCGCCCGCCGTGCTGCTGGTCGCCATCGTGATCCTCGTCGTGCTCAAGCCTTGAAACCTGCCGCAGGGGAAGCATAGAAAAGTGGAACGCAACACGTCCGCCGCCCTCATCCGCCGCGCCGAGGGGGTCATCCCCGGGGGCGTCAACTCGCCCGTGCGCGCCTTCCGGGGCGTGGGCGGCACGCCGGTCTTCTTCGAGTCCGCCGAAGGGGCGTGGCTGGTCGATGTCGACGGCAACCGCTACATCGACTACGTCGGCTCCTGGGGTCCCATGATCCAGGGGCACGGCTTCGCCCCGGTGGTCGACGGGGTGCGTGCGCAGTCGGTGTCGAGCCTCGGTTTCGGGGCTCCGACGGAGCTCGAGATCCGGCTGGCCGAACGGATCGTCGAGGCCGTTCCGGGCATCGAGAAGGTCCGTCTCGTCAATTCCGGGACCGAAGCGACCATGTCGGCCATCCGCCTCGCGCGGGGCCACACCGGCCGCGACCTCCTCGTCAAGTTCGACGGCTGCTACCACGGACACTCCGACGCCCTGCTGGTGAAGGCCGGCAGCGGCGTGCTGACCCTCGGCCTGCCCAACTCTCCCGGCGTGCCGGAGTCCGTGGCGCGCCATACGGTAACCCTGCCCTTCAACGACCCCGACGCGGTGCAGGCCGCGTTCGAGCGGTTCGGCTCCGACATCGCGTGCGTCATCGTCGAGCCCGTGGCCGGCAACATGGGATGCATTGCCCCGGCGCCTGGATTTCTCGAGGCTCTGAGAGCGCTCACGAACGCCAGCGGTTCCGTCCTCATCTTCGACGAGGTGATGACGGGTTTCCGCGTAGCCGCCGGCGGCGCCCAGGAGCGCTACGGCGTCACCCCCGACCTCACGACGCTCGGCAAGGTCATCGGCGGCGGGCTGCCAGTCGGGGCCTTCGGGGGACGGGCCGACGTCATGGACGGGATCGCCCCGGTCGGCGCCGTCTACCAGGCCGGGACCCTGTCGGGCAACCCGCTCGCGACCACCGCGGGGCTCGCGATGCTGGAATCCCTCGACGCGGCCTTCTACGCGAGCCTCGCGGCCCGCACCGAGGAGCTGACGGACGGCCTCGCGGCCCTGGCGCGCCGTCACAACGTGCCCGTCCGCATCAACCGCGTGTGCGGGATGTTCAGCATCTTCTTCACGTCCGCGCCCGACGTCCGGAGCTTCGACGATGTCGCCCGTTGCGACACCGGACGCTACAACCGCTTCTTCCACGCGCTGCTCGACGCCGGCGTGTACTTCGCGCCCTCGGCGTTCGAGGCGGCCTTCCTCTCCGGCGCCCACGGCGACGACGAGATCCGCCAGACTCTCGACGCCGCGGACGGCGCCTTCGCGCAGGTCGCCGAGAGCGCGAGGGCGGCCCGCGTCAGGGGCTCGCCCCTCGCATGAAGACATGACCTACGACGTCTACGGCATCGGCGCGGCCCTGCTGGACATCGAGTACGCCGTCGACGACGGCTTCCTCGCCGACCATGGCGTCGTGAAGGGGCACATGACCCTCGTCGACGAAACGCGCCTCCGCGCACTGGTCGACGCCCTCGCGGGCCTCTCTCCGAAACGCATGTGCGGCGGCTCGGCGGCCAACACCGTCTACGCCGTGCAGGCGTTCGGCGGCGACTGTTACTACTCGTGCCGGGTCGCGGGCGACGACACCGGCGCCCGTTTCCTCGCCGAGATCGCCGCCGCCGGTGTCGACGTCCGGCCCCATGATCCGGAACGGCCCGGCGAGTCCGGGCGCTGCCTCGTCCTCGTCACCGGCGATGCGGAACGTTCCATGAACACCTTCCTCGGCGCCTCCGAGTTGCTCGACGTAGACGATGTCGAGCCGGCATCGCTCGCCCGATCCCGCTACGCGTACATCGAGGGCTATCTCGCCTCCTCGGAGACCGGCCGCGCGGCCGCGATCCGCACGCGGGAGATCGCCGAGGCCGAGGCCGTGCGCACGAGCCTCACCCTCTCCGACCCGAGCATGGTCGAGTCCTTTCGCGACGGCGTGCTCGCGATGCTCGGCAACGGCGTCCACGCACTCTTCTGCAACGAGGAGGAAGCCCTCGGCTGGACCGGCGCCGACCGCGTGGACATCGCGGCAAACGAACTCGCCGACATCGCGCCTCTTGTCTTCGTGACCCTCGGCAGCGCGGGCAGCCTCGCGGTCGCGCCCTCGGGCCGCCGGGAGGTCGCCGGTTTCGAGGTCTCCGCGGTCGACACGACGGGCGCCGGCGACATCTACGCCGGGGCATGCCTATACGCGCTGTGTTCGGACGCCACGCCGGCGGACGCGGCCCGCTTCGGGAACTACGCCGCGTCGCAGCTGGTGGCCCAGGTCGGACCGCGCCTGCCGGACATCGCCGACTATCGGACGCTCCGCGAGCGCTTTCCCGGCTGACGCGCCGCCCCGATCAAAGATCCAGCGGCAACGGCCCCTCGATCGCGACCTCGCCCGGCGTCACGACGCAACCGTACGCCAGCACCTCGACGCCGGCCGCCACGGCCTCCCGCACCGCCTCCCCGTAGCGGGGGTCGATGTCGTCCGCGACCGTCACGCGGCGGATACCCGTGTGCGGGGCGCAGAACAGCAGCACGCTGCGACTCCCGCGCGCGACGCAGCGGGCGAGGGCCTCGACGTGCCGTCGCGCCCGCTCGCTGACCGCGTCGGGGAAAGCGCCGACCCCGTCCCGGCAGAGCGTGACGCTCTTGACTTCCACGAACGTCGGCGCCTCGCCTCCGAGAGCGAAATCAAAACGGCCGGCCTCGCCGGGAATCGGCACCTCGCGGCGCGCCGGGCCCTGGCGCAGCTCCGCGATCCGTCCCGCGGCGAGCGCCTCTTCGACGATGGCGTTGGGGCGCGCCGTGTTGACGCAGACCGTGCAGACGCGCCCGCCGTCCCGAACCTCGACCAGTTCCAGGCTCTGGGGGTACTTCCGTTTCGGGTTGCCCGATGTCGAAAACCACGCCGGGCTCCCGGGCGTGTCGCAGCCGAGCATGGCCCCGGTGTTCGCGCAATGCATGGTGACGACGCCGCGGCCCGCCACCTCCACGTCGGCGAGGAAGCGCTTGTAGCGTCGCAGCAGCACGCCGGACTCGAGGGGCGGCAAGAATCTCAACGCACCTGGCTCCTTTCCCCGGGCCACCGTCAGGCGATAATGCCAGTCACGCGGCGTCCTCCAGAAGAATGACCATCTACGTCAGCAATCTCGCCGATCTCGAGACCCACGCGCGGGCGGTGCGTCCGGATCGCCTGATCTCCATTATCCAGCCGGAGTTCCAGCCTCCCACGCCGAACGCCGTGTCCCCGGAACGCCACCTGCGCGTTCCGGTGCACGACATATCCGAACCGGCGCCGGGGTCGGTTCTTCCGGAGCGCCATCATGTCGAGGTCATCGTCCGCTTTCTCGACGACTGGCGCGCCGTGGATTCGTTGATGGTGCACTGCCTGGCCGGCGTGAGTCGCTCGAGCGCGACCGCGTTGCTGGCGCACTTCCTCACGACCGGCGACGCTTTCGCTTCCGCGCGAGCCCTCCGCAAGGCGGCGCCGCACGCCTGGCCGAACCGGCGCATCGTCGCGCTCGCCGACAACGTGCTCGATTGCCGGGGGCGGCTCCGCGAGGCCGTCGACGCGATGGGACCCGCTTCCACGGAGCGCCTGGGCACACTGGTCGCCCTGCCCGTCGAGGGTTGAGGGAACGCCTGCGGTTGCGCTTGGCGTTCCACGACGCTTTGGGTACCGTGGCGCAGCATGAGACGGGGCCGAACGGTGATGTGGGCGGCGTTTGCCGCCTGTTGTGTCTGTCTGCTCGGGTGTGACCGCGAGGAGGAGGACCCGTCCCCCGACGCTCCCGCCAGCGTGCTTCCCGGCGTGGCATGGGGGACGGACGGGACTGCGGAACGCGTCCCGCCCGAGGCATGGGCCGACTTCGCCGGCCAGATCGCCAACAGCCTCGACGGGGTGGCGCTGCACCGCACCGACGGCGCCCTCGTGCTCGCGATCGAGCATCGCCGCTTCGAACCGATCGTGCTCTCCCCGGGACCCGCGCGCCGGCTGACGGGCAGGTCGGCGCTCGACGGTCCGGCAACCATCGTCCTCGGCAGCGGCTTCGTGTCCGAGTTCCAGTCGCTCCTGCCGCTCGGCCTCCTGCAGATCGACGGCGAGATCCGCTCGCCCGTCTCGAGACACGGCTACACGCGCATCCTCGGGGTCGGTGACGGCCGGCTCACGGTGCTGGCGCGCCGCGAGTACCATCGCGGACTGCTCGAGTCGGCCATGCAGGTGGGTCCCGGCGTCGTCGAGAACGGGGCGCTCGACATCTCGCCCCGGGAGCGCAACCTCCCCGCGTACTTCCGCGCGTTCGCCGCGACCTGCACGGCACGCGACCTGGCCGGGATCACGACGCGACCGATGCACCTGTTCGACCTGGGGAACGAACTGCTGGCGCTGTTCGCCTCGGCGGGTTTCGACTGTCCCGAAGTGGCCAACCTGAGCGGCGACCGCGAAGCGCTGCTCGGTCTGCGCGCAGGGGGCCAGGCCTTCCTGGCCGGTCATCCCGATTCGGCGAAGGCCGCGCTGGTCGCCTTCCGGGAGCGCGCCGCCACCGGCGCCTGACACTCCGGCGGCACGACCAGGCTCGCCGGCTTCGGTTAATCTTGGGTCAACACAGGGGAGGACTGCATGTCGGACCACATGTCGGGCGAGGGGACCGTTCGCGAGATCGTCGCGGCCGCCATGGGCGAGGGCCGCGCCTCGCTGACGGCCGCCGAGGCCAAAGAGGTCTGCGACGCGTATGGCATAGCGATGCCGGCGCAGGGCGTCGCCAAGTCCCGCGACGAGGCCTGCGCCATCGCGGCGGAGATCGGCTATCCGGTGGTCGCCAAGATCGAGTCCCGCGACGTGCTCCACAAGACCGACATCGGCGGCGTGATCGTCGGCCTGGAAACAGACGAAGCCCTGCGCGAAGCGTGCCACGAGGTCGTCCAGCGGACCCGCGCGCACGACCCGGACGCCTCCATCGACGGCGTCCTCGTGCAGCGGCAGTTCGCCGCCGATGGGGCGACCGAGGTGATCGTGGGGGCAGCGACCGATCCCGTCTTCGGCAAGCTGGTCGCATTCGGGCTCGGCGGTGTGCTGGTGGAAGTGCTTCGGGATCTCACGTTCCGCCTCGCGCCCGCCACCGAGGAAGAAGCCGCCGCGATGCTGGACGAGCTTGCCGGCGCCGCCGTGATCGATGGCGTACG
>VXNE01000432.1:8779-9530 GCA_009840715.1 Gammaproteobacteria bacterium | reverse complement strand
ACGCGCCCGTCCGCCAGCCCCACGATCCGGCCCGCGTTCTCGATGGTCGACACCCGATGGGCGAGCACCAGCGTCGTGCGCCCGCGCATGGCCTCGTCGAGCGCGTCGCGGATGTGACGTTCGCTCTCGGGGTCGAGGGCCGACGTGGCCTCGTCGAGGATCAGGATCGGGGCGTCCTTGAGGAGGGCCCGCGCGATGGCGACGCGCTGGCGCTGGCCTCCCGACAGCAGCACGCCATCGTCGCCCAGCACCGTGTCCAGCCCCGCGCTCAGGTCGTCGACGAACTGGTCGACGTGCGCCCCGTGCACCGCGCGCTCGATCTCTCTTTCCGACGCCTCGGCGAGGCGCCCGTAGGCGATGTTGCGCCGCAGGGTGTCGTTGAAGAGGGTCACATCCTGGCTGACCAGCGCGATCTGCTCGCGCAGGTTGGCGAGCGTGTAGTCCTCGACGGGCGCACCGTCCAGCAGGATCGTCCCGTCCGTCGCGTCGTAGAACCGCGCGATGAGACTCGCCAGGGTCGACTTGCCCGCGCCGGAACGCCCCACCAGCGCAACCGTCTCCCCGGGATCCACGGTGAAGGACACCCCTCCCAGCGCGTCGCGGCCCGCTTCCTCGTAGCGGAACGAGACGTCGCGGAACTCGATGCGTCCGACCGCCCGCTCAACGGTCCGCTCGCCCGTATCCGCTTCCGGGGTCTGGTCGAGTTGCCAGAAGACGTCCTCGGCCGCCGCGAGCCCGCGCTGCAGGCGGG
>VXNE01000432.1:0-8769 GCA_009840715.1 Gammaproteobacteria bacterium | reverse complement strand
GCAGGCGGGCGTTCACCTCGGAGAGCTTCTTGATCGGATTCGCCAGCAGCCCTGCGTAGCCGATGTAGGCGATGAGGTCCCCCGACGACATGCCGGCGGCCACGCCGGGCTGGAAGAGCAGGCCGACGAGCAGCGCCAGCGCGATCGCCACGAGCAACTGGATCGTCTGCGTGCTGACCGCCTTCGTGGCCGCCATCTTGAGGTTCTGCCGCCGGTTGCGCTCGCTCGCCGCGACGAACCGGTCGCGCTCGTAGGGCTCTCCCCCGAACGTGCGCATCACCCGGTAACCGGAGACGGTCTCCGAGGCGATCTGGGTCACGTCGCCCATCGAGCGCTGGACGCGTCGACTGATGCGGCGGAACCGGCGCGACGCGTAGCGCACGATCGATCCGACGATGGGCGCCACGGCCAGGAAGATGAGCGTCAGCATCCAGTTCGCGTACAGCATGAAGGCGAGCAGCACGAGCACTTTCCCGCCGTCCTGGATGACGATCTTCACCGCGTCCGTGACCGTGTCCCGCAACTGCGCGGTGTTGTACGTCAGCCGCGAGACAAGCGCCCCCTGGGCGCTGCGGTCAAAGAACGCGCTCGGCAACGTCACGAGGCGGGCGAACAGTTCGTGCCGGATCACGTGCACGATGCGGAAGGAGATGCGCGACATCAGGAAGTCGCCGACGACCGCGCCAACCGCCCGGACGGCCGCGGCGGCCAGCATCAGCGCGGGGAACAGCCATACGTGATGCATGGCCGGCGACTCGAAGGCGTCGACGATGTCGCCGAGCAGGCGCGCGAAGTACGCTTCGCCGCCGGCCGCGAGCAGAAAGCCCACCACGGCGAGCAGGAACCAGCCGAGATGCGGTCTCAGGTAGCGCAGCAGCCGCGCGTACCGGCGCATGTCGCCAGTCTGCGGCGCATCCGCGGGCAATGCGTCAGCGCTCATCGCTCAGGCTCCCGGGTCGCGATGTCGATGCGGGCGATGCCGGCCCGCCGCGCGGCATCCATGGCGCGGACCACCGCGCGGTGGGTCGCGCTCGCGTCCGCCGCGATCAGCAGGCGCGATTGCCCGTCCGGTTCCGCCAGCCGCCGGAGCGCCCCCACGAGCGTCGCGACCTCCCCGTCCGCGAGTGCGTGCCCGTTGACCGCGTAGCCCCCGGCGGCGTCGATCGACAGCGCGAGCCCGGCTTCCCCTGCGGGCGCATCGTCGGCGGCCTCGGGCAGGTCGACGGCGATCCGCGCCTCGCGCACGAACGACGTCGACACCATGAAGAAGATCAACAGCAGGAACACGACGTCGATGAGCGGCGTCAGCTCGATCGACGCCTCCGGCCGGCGCCGGGGACCAAACTTCATGCGCGCGGCTCACCGTCGCCGCAGACCATCTCGACGAGCCGGCTCGCCGCGTGCTCCATCGAGACGGCCAGTTCGTCGACCCGGCGGAGAAAGTAGCGGTGGAAGAACAGGGCCGGGATGGCGACCCCGAGCCCCGCGGCCGTGGTCACGAGCGCCTTCGAGATCCCCTCGGCCAGGACGCCCGGGTTCGCGACGCCGTCGGCCACGAGCGTCGTGAACACCTGGATCATCCCGATCACCGTCCCGAGGAGGCCGAGCAGCGGACTGATGGCGGCGATCGTCCCGAGCAGTGTGAGATGGCGCTCCATCTCGTGCACGACGGGACCCGCGGCGCCTTCCATCGCCTCTTTCATCAGGTCCCGGTCGCCGCGCGTGGCTGCGAGCCCCGCGAGGAGGATGCGCCCGAGCGGGCTATCCGACGTCACGTTGCCGAACGGGGGCGCGGAGTCCCCCGCGCGCGCCAAATCGAGCAGGTCGTCCGGCGCGACGCGCGACGCCTGCAGCACCCATGCGCGCTCGATGCAGATGGCCGCCGCCCCGACACTGCAAGCCAGTATCGGAACCATCAGCCAGCCGCCGGATTGCATGAGTTCCAGCATGCGTCTCAGCCTCGAGATGCGCTGCCGCCGCTCGTCGGACAAAGCCCGCGGATTATACGCCCGGCCCCGCGAGCCCGAACCCGGACCGTCGGCGCGACTGTCTGCATCGCCCCGGCCCGACGAAAACCGGGCGAGCCCCCCAGGGGAAGCTGTCCGACGCCGACCCGTGTTTGTGTGACGTGAATCATGGCAAGGGAACGACGATCAGGGTGTGCTGGAGCGGCTGGCGGAGCTCGATCGCGGTGGCGGGAGGTCCGTGGAGTTCGAGGACACCAAGAGCGGTTGGCGAATCCACGATGCGGCGTGATCCGGGCCTCAGGCGCTCCACTCGCGACCATCACCGTCGCACACCCTCACCCCGGCAGCTTGCCGGCCCGAACGCGCCCACGGCGACCCGGCCGGCGAAGCCCGGTTGCGCGTCGACGCGCCAGTAGCGGCGATCGTCCCGCCCGACGCGCACCAGGTCCGGCGCGTCGCTGCGCCATTCGATGGAGCCGAGCGACGCGGTCTCGAGCACGTGCGCCCCGACGGATCGGTAACGCTCGAGCACTTCCGGATGCGGGTGGCCGAAGCGATTGCGGAAGCCGGCGGTCACGACCGCGAAGCGTGGACAGACGCCGTTCACGAAAGCGGGCGTGGAAGAAGTTCGGCTGCCGTGGTGCGGGACCAGCAGGAACGTCGCCCGCCGCACCGTCATGCGGCGCTCCGCCGCCCGCTCGATGTCGCCGGCCAGCAGCGCGCGGCGGCGGCCGTCGTCCACTTCGATGACGCACGAGGCGTCGTTGCCGCCGTGACCCGGGAAGGGTGACAGCACCCGGAAGCGCACGCCGTTCCAGAGCCACCGGTCCCCCGCCCGGCACAGACGTCCACCGAGCCCCGGCACCGGTTCGCCGACGGTCGTCCCACGTACGACCGCCAGCCTTTGCACGGCCGCCGCGCCTCCCACATGGTCGATGTCGGAGTGGCTCAGGACCAGTTCGGTCACGCGGCCGCGATGGGCGCGCCGCAGATAAGGCGCGACGACCGCTTCCCCGACATCGAACCCGGACGGATAGCGCGGTCCCGTGTCGTAGAGCAGGAGCTGGCTTCGCGTGCGCACCACGGCCGCCGTCCCCTGTCCGACGTCCAGGACCGTGACGCCGAAGCCCCTGTCCAGCCCGGGTTCCGGACGCGTCAGCACGACCAGGGCAACAGCCGCGACCCCCGCGTGGGCAAGTCGCGACCACGGGAGCAGGAACGCCATGGCGAGCGCGACCGCGCCCGGCACGGCCATCGTGCCGACACCCGCGGGGATGCCTTCCACCGCCGCGGCGGACCGAATCACCAGCATCGCGAGCCCGAGCGTACGGTCTGCGACGGCCAGGAGCGGGCCGGCCTGGTCCGGGAGTACGGCCAGCAACAGCCCGCCGAGCACCGACAGCGGTGCCCCGAGCGTGGCCACCAGGGGGATCAGCACGAGGTTCACGGCGGGTGCGAGGGCGTGGACGTGACCCACGAAGCCGCCGAGCAACGGCGCGAAACCCACGGCGACGACAGCCTGGGCCGCGATCAGTTCGGTGGCGCGCCGCCGCGCGCTCCCCGCCAGGCGGCGCACCGGTCCGCCGGGATCCTGCTGGATCCGCCGGGGCGTGCGGGGCGCGAACCAGGCGAGCAGCACACCGACGGCCCCGAACGAGAGCCAGAAGCCCGTGTCGAGCACCGCCAGCGGGTCTACGGCGAGCAACCCGGCCAATGCCAGCGCGAAGGCATCCGACACCCGTGCCCGACGCCCGACCGTCGCCGCGAGGATGCCCACTCCCGTCATCAACGCCGCCCGCGTGACCGGAAGCGTCCATCCAGCCGCCGTCGCGTATCCGACCACCGCCAGGGCCGCGACGATCCCGCCGACCGCCCGCGCACGGAACCGGCGCGTGACGGGGAGCACGCGGGCCAGCGCGTTGCCCGCGCCCATGCCGAGCACGGCGAACATGCCCACGTGCAGGCCGGAGATCACCAGCAGGTGCACGGTGCCCGTGTCACGCAGCAGCCGCCACGCTTCCGGCGACACGAGCGCGGTGTCCCCGGTGGCAAGCGCGAGAATCGCGCCGCCGTGCTCGAGCCGGCGCGCCTCCATGCGCTCCCGCAGGCGTATCCGCCAGTCGTCCACGCCGTCGCGCGAGTCCGCGCGGAGGGTCCCGGCGGTGATGTATCCCGTGAACGCGATGCGGTGCCGGACGAGCCACCGTTCGTAGTCGAATACGAACGCGTTCGCATGACCGCGCGCCGCTTCGATCTTGGCCTCAACGCGCCAATGCTGTCCCGGGCGTGGCAGCGGCACGTCGGGCGCCGTCCACCCGAGCCGCAGCCGCTCGCCCCGTTGCGGGCCGCACGTCGCCGTGCGGAGCACGCGTCCCTCGAAACGCACAGAAGCGGCAAGGGGCTGGTCCGAGGCGTCGCGACCGCCCGGCATCGGCGCCGCCTCCGGCGCGGCCACGCCGCCCTTCCCGGCACCGGCCGGCGCCATGGCCGGCTCCTCGCGTACCGGAAGCCCCTCCACCGCGACCACGAGCGCCACGGGCGTATCGCAGACATCCCGGTCCGGGGGAGGCAAGGCGGCAGCGATCGCGAGGCCCGCCCACGCGAAACCGAGGCCGACGAACGCCGGCACCCGGGCGGCCGCAACGCAGACGAGGACCGCCGAGGCGCCGCCAATCACGGCCGCCGCGACCGCGGGGACCGGCTGCAGGTGGGCCGCGAAGACCCCCGCCGCGAAGGCGATCAGGGGCGCGCGCACGCGTACTCGAACCGGGGAGCAGGCATAATGGACTTATGCCACGCGGGTTCTTCGAGCGGTATCTGCCAAAGGCCGACTCGATCCGCGAGCGGCCGCTGTTGCGGCCGATAAGACATCTCCTACACGAACCGGCCCTGTGGCACCTCCACCGCGGCTCGGTCGGCAACGCGTGCTTCGTCGGGATGTTCTGCGCCTTCGTCCCGATCCCCGGTCAAACGGTGCTCGCCGCCGCCATGGCCCTCGCCCTGCGCTGCAACCTCCCCATCGTCCTCGCGCTCGTGCAGGTCACCAACCCCATCACGCTGCCGCCGATGTTCTTCTTCGCCTATCGGCTGGGAGCGTGGCTGCTTGGCGTCGAGGTCACGGCAAGCGAGTTCGAGTTGTCCTGGGACTGGTTCCAGGGGAACCTGCACCAGCTCTGGCAGCCGCTCCTCCTCGGCAGCCTGATCTGTGGCTGGGTGAGCGGCGTCACCCTGATGCTGACCGCCCGCCTGCTGTGGCGGCTGCACGTGATTCGCAGGTGGCGGGAGCGGCGCGCGCGCAGGAGAGCCCGCGCCGCCGCCTGACGCAGTGCTTGCTCAGTGCCCGAGACCGGCCCTCAGGCGGCGTGAAGCGCGGGCGCGGGGTTCTCGGCCACCGCCTTCAACGCCGGGCGCAGCACCGCGAGGAAGCACAACCCGAGCGACAGGGCCGCGATGACGGCGAGGTCCGTCCCCAGCACCTCCGCGGGCAATTCGTCGTATGGGGTCCCGTCCAGGATGCTGCCGCCGAGCACGCCCGACAGGGCGCCCGCGACGGGTCCCGCGTTCCAGGCCAGCAACACCCCGGCGGCCAGCCCCACGGCCACGCCGACCACGGCCACCGCGAACCCCTGCACCAGGAAGACCTGGACCAGGAAGCGCGTCGGGGCCCCCATCGTCTCGAGCATCGCGATGTCGCCGCGCTTGTCGTTCACGAGCATGGTCTGCCCGGACACCATGTTGAACGCCGCGATCGCGATGACCAGCGCGAGGAAGACGAACATCAGCGTCTTCTCCAACCGCACCGCGCGGAACAGGTCCCCGTAGCGGTCCGTCCAGAGCCGCACGCCCCAGCCCGGCGGCAAGCCTTCCCGCAGCGTGCGCGCCACCTCGCCGACCCGCATCGGGTCGGCAAGCTGCATCCGCCAGCCGGAGACGCCGGCCGCCCCGATGCCGCGCGCTTGTACATCCGCGAGATCGATCACCGCGAGCGAGTAATCCGGCTGCGCGCCCACTTCGAACGTGCCGCGCAATGTGAACCGCTCGACACGCGGCTCGATCGTCGACTCGCGCGGCAGCGTGACCACGAGCACGACAGGGTCCCCCGGCACCGCACCGAGCAACGCCGCGAGCGGCGCCCCGAGCAGGACGCCGCCGCCCTGGCGCAGGTCTTCCACCGATCCTTCCATCATGCGCCGCGCCACCAGGTCCAGGCTCCCCCGCGCCGCCGCGTCGACCCCGTACAGGAGCAGCGGCTGCACGCTCCCGCGCACGCCGACCACTGCGGAACCCGCAAAGAACCGATGGCTCGAGAGGACGTCGGGCGGCGCGCCCGGCGCCGTGTCCCATGCGCCGCCCGGTGGAACGGCCAGCACGTGCGGCACGACGCCCAGGAGCCGGGTGCGCAATTCCCGGTCGAAGCCGTTCATCACGCTCGCCACCACCGTCAGGAGGACGACGCCGGCGGTAAGGCCGGCGAACGACGCCCAGTTGATGAAGGACGCGTGCGGATTGCGGCGCGAAGCGAGGTACCGCCCGGCCATCCAGAGCACGTTCGTGCCTTTCATGCGCCGAGCCGCCCGTCGTCGAGGGAGACCGTGCGGTCCATCCGGCGCGCGAGTGCCTCGTCGTGCGTGACGACGACGAACGCCGTCCCGGTGGCGACCGCAAGTTCGTCCATGGCCCCGAGCACCTGAGCCGCGCTCTCGCGGTCGAGATTGCCCGTGGGTTCGTCGGCCAGGACGACCCCGGGGCTCCCCGCCAGCGCGCGAGCGATCGCAACGCGCTGACGTTCGCCTCCGGATAGTTCGTGCGGCCGATGCGCGGCGCGTTCCGCCAGGCCCACCGACGCCAGCAGCGCCCGCGCGTCCGGGGCCACACGCCGCATCGGCTCGCCCGTCACGAGCCGCGGCATGGCCACGTTCTCGAGCGCCGTGAACTCCGGCAGCAGGTGATGCAACTGGTAGACAAATCCCATGTGGGCGTTGCGCAGGGCCGCCCGCCGGGCCGGACTCGCCCCGGTGATCTCCTCCCCGAACACGTGCACCCGGCCCTCGTCGGGATCGAGCAGTCCCGCGAGCACGTGCAGGAGGGTGCTCTTGCCCGAGCCCGAGCGTCCGACGATGGCGAGGCGCTCGCCGGCAGCCACGTCGAGGTCCACGCCGCCGAGCACCGGAATGCGGGTCGCGCCCTGCACGTACGACTTGACCAGCCCCGCGCAAGTGAGCGGCGCCGGATCACTCATGGCGAAGCACCTCAGCGGGCTGCACGCGGCTTGCGCGCCACGCCGGGAACAGGGTCGCGAGAGCGCCGAGGCCAAGGGCGGTCACGGCGACGCTGGCGACGTCGGCCGCAGCGAACTCCACCGGCAGGTGGTGCACGAAGTACTCGCCCATCAACGCGATCCCGGCGGCCCCCTCGAGCCACGCGTAGCCCTCCTCGGTCACGGCGCCGAGCGCCAGGCCGAGCAACAGCCCCAGCGCCACGCCGAGGGCGCTGATGGCCACGCCCAGGACCACGAAGGCGACCACGATGAGCGGTGTGCGACCGCCCATCGTGCGCAGGATGGCGACATCGGAGCGGCGTTCGTTCACGATCATGACGAGGCTCGACACCAGGTTGAAGGCCGCCACGGCGACGAGCAGCGAGAAGATCAGGAACATCATCCCTTTCGTCACCTGGATCGTCCGGTACAGCGGGCCGTGGGTGCGGAACCAGGTCGCGAGCACGAGGTGGTCCGGCCCCGCCACGCGCCGCGCGAGTTCGCCTACCTCGCGAGCCCGCAGCACCTCGTCGATGCGCGCCTCGACCCCGTGAAACGCTCCCTCCAGCCGCAGCAGCCGGCGTGCGTCCTCCGCGTGGAGATAGGCTGCCCGGTCATCGAGCTGCGAGCCCGTCCGTACGCGCCCCGCGACGACCAGCGTCTTGCGCCGCGGAAAGACCCCGAACGGCGTCACGCTCCCGTTCGGCAGCACCACCGTGACGTCTTCGCCTGGCAGGACCCCGAGCTCCTCGATCACCCCGTGACCGAGCAGCACGCGGAAGGAATCGGGTTGCAGGTCCGCGAGGCGCCCCTCCTCCACGAAGCCGCCGATGACCGGCTCGTAGAGGTCCGGCACCACGCCCTTCAGTTCCACGCCCACGATGTGGTCGTCGGACGCCACCAGTCCCGCGGCTACGACGACCGGGGCCGCCGACCGTACGCCGGGCACCCGGAGCATGCGCTCCCGGACGGTGTCCGCGTCGTCGAGCGGCGTCCGTCCGAACAGCGTGAAGTGCGGGACGACCCCCAGGATACGTTCTTCGAGTTCCCGCTCGAACCCGTGGACGACGGCCTGCACGAAGAGCAGGACGCCCACGGACAGCGCCAGTCCGGCCAGCGCCATCACGCTGACGAAGGAAAGGAAGTTGTGCCGCGACCTGGCGTAACGGAACCCGATATTGACGGCCAGCGGGCGAAACAAGGAAGGGTCCGGCGAAGCGCCCCGGTTACGCGAGCGCGCTCATGGTAGCAAACGCGCCCGGGGGCCCGGCCCCTTGCGCCGGTGGCGGCCGATTGCGAGAGTGCGGCGCGGAGCGACGACGATGACCCGAACCCTCTTGACCATAGGCCATTCGAACCACCCCGCCGACATCTTCGTCCGCCTGCTCGGCGCACACGCCGTCACCGTCCTCGTGGACGTGCGCTCCGTCCCCCACAGTCGCTTCCACCCGCAGTTCAACCGCGCCTCGCTGGCGGCGTCCCTCCCGGCCGCGGGCATAGAGTACGGCTACATCGGGGAGCCCCTGGGGCTGTGAGTTAAACACA
>VXNE01000159.1 GCA_009840715.1 Gammaproteobacteria bacterium | reverse complement strand
CCCCCCCCCCCCCCCCCCCCCCCCCCCCCCCCCCCCCCCCCCCCCCGCCGGGGGCGCCCCCCCCCCCGTGGGCCCCGGGGCCCGCGCTCGTCTTCCTCGACCGCGACGGCAACGGCCGCCGGACCGCCGACGAAACCTTGCTCCGCCGGTTGCCGCGCCTGCGCGGCGGGGAACGCGTCTACTGGCGGTCGTTCCGCAACCGCAGTTCCCTGTCGATGCTGCCGACGGGGCTCACCGACTGGCAGAACGGCAACTTCCTTTACTGTCCTCCGGGCGGGGACGCCCGCCACGCACGGCAGATCATCCTGAACGCGCAAGGGCGCATTCGCCAGGCACGGGATACGGACGGCGACGGCGTCCGGGAGGACGCATCCGGACGGCCCCTAACGTGCCCGGCGTAGGGGACGGGCTTGTCCCGTCCCGAATTCATGCACGAAACCACCCCGGGCGGGGACAAGCCCCGCCCCTACCGTATCTCCCGCCAGGACAGCCGCGTGCCTCCTCCCTCCAGGACGTAGGTGCTTTCCAGGAGCACGATCGTGTCCGGAGTCCCGCCCGTGGCGCGCGCGACTACGCGGAACACGGCCGCTCCTGCTTCCTCGCCCTCGGCCGCTCCTTCTTGTTCCCCGCGCCCAGCCGCCCGGTCCCCGCCCACGGCCACTGCCTCTACGAGGAAACGCGGCGCCTCTGCGGCCGCATGCCCGGTTGCCGCAACGTGCGCGGTTTCCCACACGGCAGCCTGCAACCAGGGCGCGGGGTCTTCGTACGCACGGACGGGAAGCACGGCATCCAGGGCCGCTGCCGGGCTCCCGAACCGCTGGAGCATGCGCTCGCCGCTCGCCAAGGCCGCTTCGGCCGCCTCGAAGGCCAGCAACCCGTCGTGCGCGTTGCGCGCCATGCGGGACTCGAAGCCGGATTCCCGCACCGCGGCGACCCCGGTCACCGTGAGCAGGAGGAGCAGCAGGAGTGAGAGGAACAGCGCCGCCCCGCGGTGCCTCGCCCTACCCGGTGATGCAATGATCATCCGTTGCGCACTGCTACGGTCCGAACGAACGTACGCCGAATCGTGCTTTCCCCCGGCACGACATCCACGCCGTTCGCCGTTACCGCGATGCGTACCGCCCGGATCGGTGGCCCCGGGCCCGTCCGCGGCGGGGCGTACCGGTTGGGGACGCCGTCCCCGTCCCCGTCGACGCCAAACAGCACCTGGAGGTCCTCGATGCCCTGCACGAGTTCGGCCGGACGCGCCGTCCCGCTCTTGCGCCAGAGCGACCACGGCGCCACGCCCCGGTTGTTGGCTCCTGCCCCGGCCGCAACGTAGTAGATGTGCGTCATCACCCGGCCCACTGCCGCCCCGGCAGGGCCCAAGTCGTTCCCGAACGCCGTGTCGGGCGGTACGAGGCTCGCCGTGGCCGCGTTGTCGTAGGGACCGCCGCCGGGTCCCCGCGCGAGTGCGACGCCGTCTCCGAGCGTCTGTACGGCGGTGGCCCGGAACAGCGCGGCCCCGGCACAGTCGGCGATGACCGCGAAGTCATCCCGGTCCGGCCCGCTGCGCGTCGACCGTACGGGGACGTGGTCGTCGTCCGGGCCCACCGGCGCCGTGAGCCGTACCGGCACGTCGACGAAGCGGAAGACGAGCACATCGGAACCGGGGCGCAGCGCGGCTACGTCAATACCGTTCCGGTTGCGGAAGGCGTTCACCGACCGGCGACCCTTCCGCCTCGGCAGCGCGTCGAGCGAAGGCGTCCAACCGTCGGGAGACGCCCTGCGGCCGGTCCCGTCGAAGCCCGCCACGCCCGTCTCGATGTCGACCTCGAACAGGCCCCCGAGGGCGCCGTTCAGCGTGTTGCGCGGGACGCTGCGGGCGCAGCCGAGATACCCCGCGGCGCGCGCGGAACGGGCCAGGAAATCCAGGGCATGACGGGCCGACTCCTGCATGCGCGCATGGCCGGTGAGCACCGCGTGGCTGTGCTGGTTGCCCGCCAGCAACTCGACGACGCCAACCGTGACGAGGGAACCCAGCCCGAGCGCCACGAGCATCTCGACGAGCGTGAAGGCCCTATGTCGCAGCATCAGAGTCGCGGCATCAGATGTGGCTCGCCACCACGAGTTCCCGCCGCAGTTTCACCCCCGCGCGCCACGTGACGGTCACGCGTACGCGGCCGTCGGCATCGACCGCGCCGGCTCCATCGCCTTCCGGCCGGCCGGCCTGCCCTTCCGGCAGCAATGCCCCGCCGGCCCGCAGCGCGTCGCACGCCGGCGCCCGCGTCCAGGCGCCCAGGCGGCACTTCCAGGTCGCTATGTCGAACGCCGCAAGCGCCGTCGGATCGCACTCGACGAAAACGCATGAGAGTCGCGCGCCCGGGGCGTCCCCGAGGCCCACCGCGTGGCCGCCCCCGGGGTTCGCCCGCACGCGCTCGAGCATGTCGGCCGCGAGCACGATCGCCTCCGTGCGCTGCAGGGCCTCCCGGCTGTCGCGCAAGGCGCCCGCCTGCAGCACGCCGAGCCCCGAGGCGCCGACGGCCAGCACGACGGTGGCGGTCAGCACCTCCATCAGGGAGAGGCCGCCCTGCGCCGCCCGCCACCCGGCGTGACGCCGCGGCCGACACTCACTCTTCCCAGTGGTCTTCATCCGCGTCCTCGAAGTCGCCGTCGGCGTTGCGGTCCCACCAGCGGTTGCCATCCGCGTCGATACCGAGCGCGCCGTCTGTCGCCGGGTGAGGCGATTGCGGGGCCGCCCGAAGGAAAAAGTCCGCCGCGCCGGCGTCCGCAAGGCGGAGCAGATGACGCGAGGACGACGGCGTGCACACGTTCGGGGTCACCGCGCCGGTATCGGTGTCCCCGATCCCGTCGCCGTCGCTGTCGATCGCCGCTCGATAGCTGAACGTCCAGCTCGCGTGACGCTCCATGCCCTGGGCGCAGCGCAGCAGGTCGGCCCGAGCGGACGTCCGGTGGCCGCGGTCCACGTACTGCGTGTACAGCGGCGTCGCGATGCCCGCCAGCAGCGAGAGAATCGCGAGCGCCGCGATCAGCTCGAGCAGCGAGAAACCACGCCGTCCCCGGGCCTCCATCGAGATGTCTCCGTTCTCCTCTCGGGGATCCGACAGTACGGTGCGGCGCGATCGCGCCCAAGCGGACTTCGCCCCCACGGCGTGTGCGCCCTTGTCCTTGAGATGTGTGGGACAGTCGCCGGGGGGCCGCACGGCCTCCCGGGCCTTCAGCGGGCGGCGGCTCGGGCTCGCAGCGCTTCCAGCGCAAGAAGCACGATCCAAGTCCCGGCACCTACCGTCACGGCGGAGTCGGCCACGTTGAACACGGGGAAGCGGAACCAGTCGTAGTGCACGAAGACAAAGTCGACCACGTAGCCGAGCGTAGCGCGGTCCACCAGGTTGCCGAGGGCGCCGGCCAGGATGCAGCCGTAGGCGAAGCCGTACCAGGCAGCGCCCGCGGGCAGTTTCCGGATCTCGTTGACCATGAACGTCGCCACGGCGACGGCGACGGCCGAGAACACCCAACGCTGCCAGCCGGCGTCGCCGGCGAAGGCGCTGAAGGCCGCGCCGGTGTTGTGCAGCAGCTTCCAGGAGAGGAACGGCAGCACCCGCACCTCGTCCCCGTATGCGAGATGTCCGCTGGCCAGCCCCTTGCTCCACTGGTCGAGGCCGAGCAGGAGCACGGCAAGACCGTACCAGACCGCTGCGGTGAACCAGGGCCGGCGGCCGGACCCTTCCGGGCCCCCGTCCTCAACCATCCGTCTCGAACCAGTCCCGCGTTGCCGCGATGTCCCGCCCGATCTGCGCCTTCAGGGCATCGAGCGACTCGAACTTCACCTCGTCCCGGACCTTGCGGCGCACTGTTACCGTGAGGAGCGCGCCGTAGATGTCCTCGTCGAAGTCGAAGATGTGCACCTCGAGCAGGGGCTCCTTGCCGTCCACGGTCGGTCGCACGCCGATGTTGGCGACGCCGCGCCGCTCGCCCCCGAGGCCGGTCACCGTGACCGCGAACACGCCGTTGAGGGCCGCCCGGTAGCGTTGCAAGCGGATGTTCGCCGTGGGCACGCCGAGCTGCCGGCCGAGCTGCCGCCCGTAGACGACGCGCCCCATGATGAAGTAGCGGCGTCCGAGCAGCTTCTCCGCGAGCGGGAAATCGCCTTCCGCGAGGGCGTCGCGGATGCGCGTGCTGCTGACGCGGCCGTGTTCGAAGGTGAGCGTGCCCATGTGACTGACACCGTAGCCATAGGTGTCCCCCGCGCCCTTGAGCATGGCGTAGTCGCCCTCCTGGCCGCGCCCGAAGCGGAAGTCGTCCCCCACGACCACGTACCGCGCGCCAAGCTGTTCGGCCAGCAGGTCCTTGACCACGAACGACGCGGGCGTGCGCGCCGTGCGCTCGTTGAAGGGCACGCACAGGACGCGGTCGATCCCGGTGTCCTTGAGAAGGCTGATCTTCTCGCGGAAGCGCGTCAGTCGCGCCGGGACGGTCTCGCCGCGAAAGAACTCCCGCGGCTGCGGTTCGAAGGTGATCAGGAGGCTGGGACAGCGGAGCTCCGCGCTCTTCGCCCGGACATGCGCGAGGAGCATCTGGTGGCCGTGGTGGACGCCGTCGAAGTTGCCGATGGTGACGACGTTCCCGCAATGTCGCGGCCGGATCCCGTGCATGCCGCGAATGACCTCCATCGCGCGATTCTACACGCGGTGTCGGAGCTGGCGGGGCCGGACGCCGAGCGCCACCACCGCGGCCAGGTAGGCGAGCCCGCCGCCGGCAACCGCCGCGGCGAGCATCCGGATCCGGGAGAGGATGTCCGCCGCCACCCACCGCTCGCCGTCGGGTACGGCCCAGAGCAACAGACCGGCCATGGCCGCGCTCGCCGCCACCGCCGCGGCGAGGGTCCGCCACAGGGCGTGCGTCGGCGCGTAGTCCCCCCGCCTCCAAAGCCCCCGCAACAGGAGCGCCGCGTTGACGACGGCCGCCACGCTCGTCGCGAGGGCGAGCCCCACGTGATGCAGCCACCAGAACAGCGCGAGCGCCGTCACCACGTTCACCGCCACGGACGCCGCCGCGTAGTGGAACGGCGTCCGCGTGTCCTGGCGCGCAAAGAACCCCGGGGCCGCGATCTTGACCACCACCAGGGCCGGCAGTCCGACCGCGAACGCCTGCAGCGCGGCGGCGGCCATGGCGGTGTCGCGGGCGGAGAACGCGCCGTGCTGAAAGATGGTCGCGACGAGAGGCACGGCCAGTACGAAGAGCGCCGTGGCCGCCGGCACGCCGAGCAGCAGCCCCATGCGCAGGCCCCAGTCCAGGGTGGCGGCGAATCCGCGACGGTCCTCGTCAGCGTGGAGCCGTGACAGGTTCGGCAGCAGCACGGTGCCGAGCGCCACCGCGACGAGTCCGATCGGCAGTTCCATCAGCCGGTCCGCGTAGTAGAGCCAGGAGATGCTCCCCGTCGCGAGCAGCGAGGCGAGGATCCCGCCGATCAGCCCGTTGATCTGGTTGACCGAAGCCGCGAATGCAGCCGGCAGGAAGAGCCGCCGGACCTTGCGTACGCCGGGATCGCCCCAGTCGATCCGCGGGGGCTTGAGGAGATGGAGCCGCGCGAGGGACGGAAACTGGAACAGCAACTGCACGGCGCCCGCCGCGAGGACGCCCCAGGCCAGCGCCATGACAGGTTCTTCGAACGCCGGCGCGGCCACCAGGGCCGCCGCGATCAGCACGGCATTCAGCAGGACGGGCGTGAAGGCCGGGACGGCGTACCGATGGAAACTGTTGAGCAACGCGCCCGCGTACGCCGTGAGCGAAATGAAGGCCAGGTAGGGGAAGGTGACGCGCAGCATCGCCGTGGCGACCGGCAGCCGCTCGTCGTCGCCCACGAAGCCGGGGGCGAAGAGCACCGCGAGGCCCGCCGCGCCAAGCACCCCCGCCAGGCTGACCAGCGTCAGCACCAGCAGCAGGTTGCCGGTCACCGCGCCCACGAACCGGTCGAGGGCCGCCCGCTCGGACCCGCGGTACTCGGCCAGCACGGGCACGAATGCCTGGGCGAAGGCCCCCTCCGCGAACAGCCGGCGGAAGAGGTTCGGCACCCGGAAAGCGACGAAGAACGCGTCCGCGATGCCGGCGGCGCCGAAGAAGTGCGAGAGCACGATGTCGCGCGCGAAGCCCGAGATTCGCGACAGGGCGGTCATCGAGGCCACGACCGATCCCTGCGCGTGCAGGCTCGCCGCGTCGCCGGCCACGGGTTCAGTTGACTTCATCGGACCCCGCGGGCATAGTGCGCCGCTTTCCGCCGCCCGACCCTCCCCGGGCGCCTCCCTCGGTGACTCCCTCGGTAAATCGGAGAACCCGCTTGGCCAACAGTCCACAAGCCAGGAAGCGCGCACGCCAGGCGCAGAAGCGCCGGGCCCGGAACGCCAGCCAGCGTTCCATGTACCGCACCTACCTGAAGCGGGTCGGCACTGCGCTCGAGAGCGGCGACCAGGACGCGGCACAGGCCGCTTTCACCGCCGCCGTGCCGGTAATCGACCGGATGGTGAGACGGGGCATCCTGCACCGGAACAAGGCCGCCCGGCACAAGTCGCGTCTCAACGCGCAGATCCGTGCCCTGGGCAACGACGCGGGGGAACCGGCAGGCGCCGAAGAAGCCGCTTCCGCCTGACGCGCTCACACCACTACCAGGTTGTCCCGGTGGATGAGTTCCTCGTCGTCCACGTAGCCTAGCCGCGCCTCGATCTCACGGCTCGGCGCCCCGAGCAACAGCCGCGTCTCGTCGCCGCCGTAGTTGACGAGCCCCTTGGCGACCTCCGTACCGTCGGAGTCCGTCACGAGCACCATGTCACCGCGCTGGAAATCACCCGTCGCGGCGATCACGCCTACGGCCAGGATGCTCACGCCCCGCTCCCGCACCGCCCGCACCGCGCCTTCGTCGAGGGCGATCCGGCCCTTCGGCCGCAGCTGCCCGGCAATCCAGCGCTTGCGCGCCACCAGGGGCTCGACGTCCGATTCCAGCAGCGTGCCGGCGGCCACCCCCTCCCCGATCGCGATCAGGATGTCCGGCACCGCGCCGTTCGCGATGACCGTCGG
Organism: Gammaproteobacteria bacterium; assembly: GCA_009840715.1. Lineage (GTDB taxonomy): Bacteria > Pseudomonadota > Gammaproteobacteria > Pseudomonadales > Azotimanducaceae > VXNE01. The sequence continues at coordinate 2,465 of VXNE01000159.1, read as the reverse complement.
GGTTCCCGAACGTGCGGCCAGCCGCGCCGCGGCCAGTTTCGTCACCATACCGCCGCGCCCCAGCACGCCGCTGCCCCCCGCGTGCGCATCGAGAGCGCGGTCCGCCGCGAAGGCGCGCTCGATCACCGGGGCGTCCGGCGCGAAGCGCGGATCCCGTTCGTGCAGGCCGTCGCGGTCCGTCAGCAGGACGAGGACATCGGCCGACAGGGCGCTCGCGACCATCGCCGACAGCGTGTCGTTGTCGCCGAGGCGGATCTCGTCCGTGGCGACCGAGTCGTTCTCGTTGATCACCGGGACCGCGTCCATCCCGAGGAGCGTCCTGAGCGTCCCGCGCGCGTTCAGGTAGCGTCGCCGGTCCGCGAGATCGTCGTGGGTGAGCAGGACCAGGGCCGTGGCCATTCCGCACTCCCGAAACGCCTGTTCGTAGGCCTCGATCAGGCCCATCTGCCCCGCCGCGGCCGCCGCCTGCAACTCGTGCACGGTGTCCGGCCGGTGCGGGAACCCGAGCCGCCGGCTGCCTTCCGCCACGGCGCCGCTGGTCACCAGCACGACCTGCCGGCCCTGCTCGTGCAGCGTCGCGATCTGGCGGCACCAGCGGCTGATCGCACCCCGGTCTATGCCGCGCTCGTTCTCGGTCACCAGGGCGCTGCCAACCTTGACGACCCAGGTGCGGGCGTCGCGCAGGGCCGGGCGAGCGATGTCGCGAGCCGGATCTCTCACCGAGTCGCTCCCGGGACGGATGGGGTGGCCGTGTCCCGCGCCAGCGTCTCCCGCTCCGCGGCCGAGCGGGCGAGGACGTCCACCGAGATCCGCTCCGTCAATACCGCCTCCTGCTCCGCGTCGGCCTCATCCAGGTACCGCATCAACGCGCCCGTGAGGGCGGCCACGCCCTGCCCCGTTACGGACGAGATGGGGAACAGGGGGCGCTTCGGGTAACGCTCTCGAAGCGCCTCCGCGACATCCGCGTCCGCGGCCAGGTCCATCTTGCTCGGCGCCATCCAGATCGGCCGCTCCCGGAAGGCGGCACTGTACGCAAACAACTCGCGCTCCACCGACTCTACGTTCCCCACCGGGTCCGACCCGTCGAGTGGGGCCACCTCCACGAGATGAACCAGTACGCGGGTCCGTGCCAGGTGCCGGAGAAACCGCGTCCCCAACCCCGCGCCCGACGCGGCACCTGCCACCAGTCCCGGGATGTCCGCCATGACGAAGCTCGCATCGACGTCCACGCGCACAACGCCGAGGTTCGGGCGCAGCGTCGTGAACGGGTAGTCCGCAATCTTGGGCTTCGAGGCCGACACGGCGGCGACCAGCGTCGACTTGCCGGCGTTCGGCAACCCCAGAAGGCCCACGTCGGCGATCAGCTTGAGTTGCAGACGCAACGTACGCGCCTCCCCGGGGTCCCCGGCAGTCGTCCTGCGGGGGGCGCGGTTCGTGCTCGACTTGAACCGCGTGTTGCCGAGGCCGTGCCGGCCGCCCCGCGCTGCCAACAGCCTTTCGCCGGGGCTCGCGAGGTCGCCGATCACCTCCAGGGTCTCGTCGTCGATGACCGTGGTGCCCGCCGGAACGCGCAGTTCCGCATCCGCCCCCCGGGCGCCCGTACGGTCGCGGCCGCTGCCGGGCTGGCCGTTCTTCGCGCGGCACAGCGGATGGAAGCGGAAGTCGACCAGGGTGTTGAGCGCCGCGTCGGCAACCAGGACCACGTCCCCTCCATCGCCGCCGTCGCCCCCGTCGGGACCGCCCTTCGCGATGTACTTCTCGCGGCGGAAGCTCAGCGCGCCCGGACCGCCCTTGCCGGCGGCGACGCGCACCGTCACTTCATCGACGAACTGCATGAAGAGGACACCACGAGCCGTGGGTCAGGGGAATGAACGAGGATCGGGGCGCCGAACTCCGGATGGCGTGTCGTGCGCGTGTCCCGCCCGACTCAGGGCGAGCCGGACGGTTGCGCGGCGTCGCCGGCCGGCGCGACATCCACGTACTTGCGCCGCAGCGGGCCGCGTACGGAGAAGCTGACCGTGCCGTCGGCAGTCGCGAACAGGGTGTGGTCCCGGCCGCAACCCACGTTCTGGCCGGCGTGGAACCGCGTGCCGCGCTGCCGGACGATGATGTTGCCCGCCTGGACGGCCTGGCCGCCGTACTTCTTGATGCCCAGTCGCTTGGAGTGCGAGTCCCGACCGTTGCGCGTGCTCCCGCCCGCTTTCTTGTGCGCCATGATGAATGCTCCCGATAGGTTGCAGCGTCTCCGTGCGCCTGTGTTGCCGTCCGGGGGTCTGCCGCCGGTCAGCCCCCGATTCCGGTGATCCGGACGTCGGTGTAGTGCTGTCGGTGTCCGGCCCGGCGCAGGTAGTTCTTGCGCCGCTTGAACTTGATGACCCGGATCTTGCGTCCGCGCCCCTGGGCTACCACTTCGCCGGTGATGCTGACGCCGTCGACGTAGGGTGTCCCGACGGAGACGTCGTCGT